>CAYSYY010000076.1:0-10682 GCA_964435265.1 uncultured Gemmatimonadota bacterium | reverse complement strand
CTGAGGCTCTTCTCGAATCCCTTTCCGCTGGCTGGATCGTGCGGATTGGCGGTATTCGACTCGGTACCCTTGAAGAGGGGGACGAAGGAGCCGAAGAGATCGTCGATCAGGCCCCCCACTGCTTTCGCCATATCGGTGTAGGTTCCGGCAGCGCGGGCGCGGGCCTCGAAAATGTCGTAGATCGCCTCGGCGTGCATCATGAAGGCATGCTTCTGCACCGAACTGAGGGCGATGTTGTGATCGTCATCAGGGATGACCGGCGGTTGGGTAGGCATGGCATTCCTCCTGACTCAGGGTGGTCTCCGTACCGTCCGGATACGCGCTGTACGGAGCACACACCCGGCAAGAACAGTGAAGTACCATCGATTCGGTCCGTCAGTGCTGCTGGTTGTAACATCCAGGGGCGGCGGACTCGACTACTGATCAGTTCTCGCAGCAGCTCACGATGACGATCGTGCGGTCATCGGTATAGGCGGTCGAGCCGGCGCACCATTCATCCACCGCAACCAGGATCGCATTGACCAGGTCATCGGAGGCGATCCATACCTGAGCGCAGACCAGGTCCTTGACCCGGTCTTCCCCGTACATCTCTTCCGAGGCATTGAAGGCTTCGGTGATACCGTCGCTCAGGATCATGAGCCGGTCGCCCGGTTCGAGCCGGGTTGTGACCGCCTCATAGACGGCCTCGGTCACGAAACCGACCGGGATGCCGGTGGCCCCCAGCTCCTCGCAGATACCGGTGGTGCGGAAGAGGAAGGGCGGATTGTGCCCGGCGTTCACATAGGCCAGGGTACGCGTGGCCGGATCCACGATCCCGATGAAGAGCGTGGCGAAGCGGGAGGTGTCGGTGGTGGAGCAGATGTGCCGGTTGATGAGCGCGACGATCTTGTCGGGCTCGGGCGAGGTGCCGAGGCTCACCCGCAGGGCCGCCTGCAGGTTGCTCATGAGCAGCGCCGCCGGCATCCCCGAACCCGAGACGTCGCCCAGGGCCACCAGGGTACGGCCGTCGGAGAGCCGGATCACGTCGTAGTAGTCACCGCCGATCCGGCTGGCGGGCGTGCAGCAGGCGGCGATCTCGAATCCCTCGACCTGCGGGATCGTCGCCGGCAGGAAACGCCGCCAGACCTCCTCGGCCAGCTGCCGCTCCTTCTCCATGGCCCGGCGCTCCAGCGCCTCCTCGAGCAGGCGGGCGTTCTCGATCAGCGAACCCGCCTCCGAGGCCAGCAGGCCGGCCAGAACGCTCTCTTTTTCGGTGAAGGTGCGATCGTCCGAACCGACCAGGATCAACACCCCGATCTTCTCCCCCCGGTACTGGATCGGCACGGCCAGCAGCGATCCGACCTTCTCGCCCTTGGCCACATCGGGGGGGAAGCGGCTGTCACCGGCCAGATCGTTCACCTTGAGGCTCTCCCCGCTCCCCATGACCAGGAAGAAAGCGGTGTTCTCGATGGTGCGGGGCACCGTGCCCGCCCGGATGCCCGACCTGCGGATCATGGTATGCACCACGTCGCCCTCGTCGGCCTTGAGCTTGATGGTGCCCCAGCGCGCTCCCACCGCATCCACGATCTCCTTCACCAGCAGCTCCAGGAGTTCCTGGACTTCGTAGGGACCGCGGGTGGCGGTCAGCACCCGATTGAGGATGGCGAGATGTTCGGGCGAGACATCCAGCACGACCTCGGGCTCGGGGCCGGAGACCGCGAGTGGTTCTTCATCTTTGCGGCGGCTGAAAACACTCATGGGGAGCCCCCGGGCCGGGCGCTCACCTCAAACGGTGGACGCACGCGAACAGCGAAGGAGTAACGATCGGAAAGGGATTCTAGAGGGATCAGGGTCGGCGGTGCAACTCCTGCCGCTCGGGACGGGTCGCCGGACGATGCTTCTCCGGGTTTTCACCCGCGGCCCACCGGCGCTTCCGACGGCCTGAAAGGCGGATGATCTCGCGCAGGTCCGGTTCGAAGAAGAACTCTCGCTCAGCGAAGGCTGGCTCGAGGTCGGTGACCCAGGTGGCTTCCTCATCGTACCGGGCGAAGAAGGGGCGTCGTTCCCATTCGGGTTTGCGCCCGCGCAGCATACTCAGTGTGAAGACCTTCTCGCCGTAGATCTCGGCCGTGCCTGTCACGAGCACCTTGCCAGGCATGGCACTCATCACCGGGCCCCGAACCGTACGGGCCAGGCCGCTGACCCGGCGGCAGGCCCGCCGGTAGATGCGCAGGGCCCGGGCCAGGGGCACCTCGAAGTAGTCCTTCGGCCCGGTATCACGTTCGACGAACATGTAGTACGGGATGATGCCGAGCGCGATCTGGATCTTCCAGAGCTCGTTCCAGATGCTCGAGCTGTCGTTGACGTGCCGCACCAGCGGCGCCTGGCTGCGGATCACCCCGCCGGCGTCCTGGATCCGCCGTACCGCCTCCCGGCTGATCGCGGTCGAGAGTTCCACCGGGTGGGAGTAGTGGGCCATGATGGCGGGGAGCTTCCCGGCGACCCTGATCTCTTCCAGCAACCGCAGGAAATCGTCGGCATCGGTGTCGGAGACGAACCGGTGCGGCCAGTAGGCCACCGCCTTGGTACCGATGCGGATCTGGCGGATGTGCTCGAAGCCGGGACCGAGCAGCGGCTCGATATAGCGCCGCAGAAGCCGGGTCCGCATGATCATGGGATCGCCGCCGGTGAAGAGCAGATCGCTCACCTCCCGGTGTTCGCGCAGATAGGCGTGCAGCAGGTCGGTCTGGTTGCCGCGGAACTTGAGATCCTCGATCCCGACGAACTGGGCCCACCGGAAGCAGTAGGTGCAGTAGGCGTGGCACGACTGCCCCGGGGAGGGGAAGAACAGAACGGTGTCGGCGTACTTGTGCTGGATTCCGGGGACAGGCTCCCCCCGATAGAGAGGGACGTTGAGCTGCCGCTGTCCCGCCGGGTGGGGATTCAGACGGTAGCAGATCTCGCGGGCCGCCGAGCGCAGCTCCGCCGGCGGGGCGTCGCGCCGCACCAGATCGATCATCCGCCGGAAGTCGTCGGGATCGAGCATGCCGCGCTGGGGGAAGGTGAGCTGATAGATCGGATCATCGGGGATGTCGTCCCAGTCGATCAGCTCCTCGATCACGTACCGGTTGGTCCGGAACGGCAGGACCGCCGATACCGCCAGCATCGCCAGCCGGTCGTCGGCATCAAGGTGGCGGAACTCGGGCAGGTCGGCGAGGTTCTGCCGCCGCACCGCACGGTACCGGTCGCGGGGGATCGAGGGCTTGACCAGCATAGGCAGCTCCCTGGTCCGAAGCGAAAAAGGAAAACATCCGGAGGGACCTTACGATCCGTCCATCGGGTAATACCTGGTTCTGCACCGTCGATTCGTGACGGAAGAACAACCTTTGAAGCAGCCTGATCCCGGTGGCCCGGTCGGGGGTAGGCGGAACTTCGCGCAGATCCGGGCGGATCCGGGAGAATCAGCCGCAACTCCAACATAGCACATACCGACCGCCATCGCACGGCTAAACCCGACCGGCGCCCTTCCGGAAACCCGACCGTCGTCTCTTCTCCTGCACGAGAACGACCGGCTGTCAGGGATCACAGCGGGTTGCATGCGCCCGGCTCTGGACCGAAGATGGTGCGGAGGCCGGGTCCGGAATCCGGACCGCTACCGGCGTCGGAACTCGGACGTTCCGTCCCCGGAACCCGTTGAGGAACCGAGGTCGCCATGACAGAGCGATTCATCCCTATCCGTCCCAGTCCCGGCCGGCAGCTGCCGGTAGTGCTCACCCGGCTGCTGCAGGTTGCCCTCACCCGACTGCTGCCGGTTGCTATCGTTCTGCTGCTGCCGGTCGCGCTCTCACTGCTTCTGGTCGCCTGCGGGAAGCAGCGCACCTCATCGCCCCCCTCCCCAGCCGGGCGCAGCTCCCTCGTCCTGCTCGGCACCGGCACCCCGAATGCCGAGCCCGACCGGTCCGGTCCGGCCCTGGCGGTGGTCGTGGACTCGTTCGCCTACCTGGTCGACGCCGGCCCGGGAGTGGTGCGCCGGGCCAACGCGGCGTATGAGCGGGGGGTCGCGGCGCTGGCCCCCGAGCGGCTCGACCGCCTCTTTCTTACCCATCTGCACTCCGACCACACCCTCGGCTACCCCGATGTGATCTTCACCTCCTGGACCCTGGGGCGCGACCACCCGATCGAGGTCTGGGGCCCGCCGGGCACCAGGGCGATGACCGAGCATATCCTGGCGGCCTGGCGGGAGGACGTGGCGAACCGGACCGGCGGACTCGAACCCGCCAACCCCTGGGGCTGGCGGGTGACCGTGCACGAGATCGATCCGGGGGCGGTACCAGGAGTCATCCATGCCGACGAACGCGTGCGGGTCACCGCCTTCCCAGTAAAGCATGGAAACTGGGAACGCGCTTTCGGCTTCCGCTTCGACACCCCCGACCGCGTCTTCGTCGTCTCAGGCGACACCGTACCGGTCGAGTCCCTCATCGAGCACGCCCGGGGGTGTGACGTGCTGGTGCACGAGGTGTTCTCACAGGCGGGATTCGAGCGCCGCGCGCCGGAATGGCAGCGCTATCACGCCGCCTCGCATACCTCGGCTCCCGACCTGGCCCGGATCGCACAGCAGGTGCATCCCGGTGTGCTGGTCCTCACCCACCAGCTGCTCTGGGGCGCCACCCCCGAGGAACTCCTTGCCGAGATCACCGCGCTCTACGACGGCCCGGTGTACTATGGCCGGGACCTGGAGATTTATTAGCGATCAGCCGCAGTCCGGTGCCCTCCCGGCCTGGCCCGCCTCACGGGTGGAGCCGGTGACGGCGCTGAGGTGTGAGTGATTTGATCTGTTGAGGCGGGCTACTGGTCCAGCACTTCCCGGACTTTGGCGGCCAGGGAGTTGAGGGAGAACGGCTTCTGGATGAAATGAACATTCGGATCGATCACACCGTGATGCGCGATGACATCGTCGGTATAGCCCGACATGTAGAGCACTCTGACCTCCGGATACCGGGCCGAGACCTGCTCGAACAGCTGGCGGCCGTTCATCTCTGGCATGATGACATCGGTCAGGAGCAGGTGCACCGGTCCGTCGAAACGCTCCAGCTGCGCCAGGGCGTCTTTCCCGCTCTCCAATGACAGGACCGTGTAGCCCTTCTGCTCCAGTACCATCTGCGCGAGGTTCCGCACCTGCTTGTTATCCTCGACCAGCAGGATGGTCTCGGCGCCGGCCAATCCCTCGGGGGCCACCTCGGCCAGCGCCTGCGGAACTGAGGGTTCCGCAGAGACGGGCAGGTAGATCTTGAAGGTCGCTCCCCGGCCCGGCTCGCTGTAGGCCCAGATGTTCCCGTCGTGCTGCTTGATAATGCCGTAGACGGTGGCCAGTCCCAGGCCGGTGCCTGCATTTTTCCCCTTGGTCGTGAAGAACGGTTCGAAAATATGCTCAAGGATGTTGGCATCCATGCCATGTCCCGTGTCGCTGACGGCCAGCATGACATACGATCCCGGTGTTACGCCCTTGTGTTCCGCGGCATAGCCTTCATCCAGTTCGGCCAGGGCGGTTTCGATGGTCAGCACACCACCGTCCGGCATGGCATCCTGGGCGTTGACCGCCAGGTTCATGACGACCTGTTCCAGCTGCCCGGCATCGCCTCTGATTGGCGGCAGGGATCCGGCCGGAACCAGCCTTATGGCGATATCTTCCCTGATCGTCCGGCGGAGCAGTCGAATATATCCCTGCAGCAGGGCATTCAGATCGAGGGGGGTGAATTCGAGGACCTGCTTGCGGCTGAAGGCGAGCAGCTGACCCACCAGATCCCGGGCACGCAGGCTGGCCTTGACGATCTCTTTCACCCGCTCCCGGTTCGTGTCGCTCCCGGCGATCCCGGCCAAAAGCATCTCGCTGTATCCGATGATCGGGGTCAGCAGGTTGTTCAGGTCGTGGGCGACCCCGCCGGCCAGGCGGCCGATTGATTCCAGACGCTGGGCTCCGTGGAACTGCTCTTCCAGGCGAGCCCTCTCCTCCTCGGCCCGCTTGCGCTCGGTGATGTCCTGGAGAGTCGCGAATACCCGGGGTGAGCGTCCCTCCGCGCGCTCGATGACGCCCACCGTTCGGACATGGATGACTCCGCCGTCTTTTCGGATGATCCGGTATTCATTCGGGGTCAGCTCGTTGGAACCGGAGGCCACACAGTCATTCAGCCACTGGACGACCCGGTCCCGGTCGTCGGGATGGTGGATATCGGTGTTCACCCGGGAGAGATCGATCTCCTCGGATCGATCGTATCTGAGAAGATCGTACAGCGCCTCGGACCAGGTGACCTCCCCGCTTGCGACATCCCAGGTGAAATCACCGATCTTCGCCATATGCTGCGCTGCGATCAATCTCCGCTCGCTCTCCCGCAGCTGTTCCTGCGCCTCTATGATTCCGGTGATATCGGTACAGACTCCGATCCATCTGAACGGACGGCCTTCATGATCGAGCAGGGGGAGCCCATGGTCGCTCCAGTACCGCCAGGTGCCGTCCCGGTGACGTACCCGGTATTCGTACCGGATGGGTTCAGACGAGGTCCGGTGGAGCTCGACCGCATCTGTGAGCCCATCCCGGTCCTCGGGATGTATCAACTCGAGCCAGGCCGTGATATCTCTCGAGATATCCCCTTTCCGGTATCCCAGCAGCTCGTCGATATCCCCGAACCACCTCAGGGAATCAGTGGCGACATCCCATTCATAGATCAGATCGTAGGCGGCTTTCCCGGCCGTCCTGAGCCGATCTTCGCTCTCCTGCAACCGCCTGTTAATGGTCCGCACATTCTGCAGAGCCTGCTCCAGGCTGTGGGCTGACAGCCATGAAAGCAGGGCCAACACGATGAAGCCCACGATCACCAGCACATTGGGCATGAGCCTGGGAACCACGACCAGGCTGATGACGATAACCACCACCGAACAGGCAGCTGCCGCGACGAAACTCGCCCAGGGTCTCAGCAGGACACTCGCGACCAGGATCGGGATAGCGAATACCAGCAATCCCCGACCGTCGATGACCTGCTGCGGTTCATCGGAGATGACGGCGAGGGCGATCAGAAACAGCACAAAGAGGGCACTGGTCAGTTCACCAGATACGTACCGATTTAGCGCATAGATGACCCCGACTCCGAAGAAGGCCACTGCAACTGTGAGGCGGAGCGACCACACCTCACTCTGTTCGCCTGTCAGCCCAAGAGGAATGACGATGATCAACACGAGCAGCGTGAGGATCGCGCTTGCTGCGATGGCCAGCAGCATGACGTTGAGCAGTTTGCGCCGGCGGGCCTCCTCAGCCTCCAGTCCGGGGATGTCGAGAAGGCTCGACAGTCTTTCCCGTATCCCGCTCATCGGCCACCCCCCGTCTCCGACCGGAGAACGCGTGCGTTCATGCACGATCCGATCGGTTCGGCGCCTTGTCTGAGCAGCCTGTCCGGCGTTGCGCAGACCATGAGATCGCCTGGCCGGGCAACCCGCGATCCTTTCCAGAAGCAGAGCCGGAGAGGAGACGCTCCGTTGCCGCCTGAGAGTATCACCACGCGCCGGCATGTTGAAGTTCTCCTATCTCAGAAAGTGGTTTCCGAAGAAACCTATGCCGGGGATTATCCGTATCATCGTCCCGGAGAGGGGAACAGACAGGTAGCGTACTGTTCACAGGAACAAAACCTGGAGTTCTCCATGAAACGGAATACCTCTCGGCGCCTCTTCTCCGCCTTCCTGCCGTTCACGACCCTGATCACGATCCTGATCGCCACCCCGGGATGCAGCGACCACGGCACCGATCCCTCCGATACTTTCGTCGGCGGGCCCGAGCATCCGGCCTCTGACGGCTCGTACACCGCGGCGATCTACAGCGAGAACGGAGTTGCTTCTCTCGAGGAAGTAACGCTGGGCGGGCAGAAGCAGTGGATCCTGATCCGCGGCTATGATGTCGGCAATCCCGTTCTCATCTTCCTGCACGGAGGCCCGGGCAGTCCCTGCCTGTTCTACTCCCGCTATGCTCTCGGCGGCCTCGAGCAGGATCTCACGGTGGTGGCGTGGGACCAGCGCGGCTGTGGCAAATCGTACCACGCCGACCTCGATCCCGCTTTGATCACACGGGATCAACTGATCGCCGATGCCGTGGAACTCATCAACCTGATGCGCACCCGGTTCGGAGTGGAGAAGGTCTATCTGGTGGGGATCTCGTGGGGAGCGATCATGGGTTCATACATCGCCCGGGACCATCCCGAGCTGCTCCATGCCTATATCGGTGTCGGTCAGCCGGTGCATCTGGCGCGTACTTACCCCCTGGCCCTCGAGGCGGCTCTCACCCGGGCTACCGAGCTGGGGATCCAGGAAGCGATCGACGATCTGACCGCCCTGCAGAATGAACCCGACATCCCCTGGGATCAGATCGGAACCCTGACCGGCTGGCTCGAAGCCCTCGGCTTCGGGGACATGCACGACCTGGCGAAATGGGACGAGATCAGAGTGGAGCTTGCGGCCATGCTCACCGAATACACGGCCGGGGATATCGCGAACCTGGACCTGGACGACATTCTCTATGGCAACGCCGCCATCAATCAGGATGAGACCTGGCTCTGGGAACTCGATCTCTTCATCGACATCCCGAGCCTGGCCGTGCCCGCGTATTTCATGGCGGGCAGGTATGATTACAAAACCCCGGGTGTGCTGGCCGAGGAATTCTGCACCGAACTCGATGCGCCCGCGGGCAAGCAGTTCTTCTGGTTCGAGAATTCAGCCCACGCGCCGATCCTCGAGGAAGCCGAAGCGGTGCAGAACGTGATCCTGACGCAGATCCTGCCCTGAGAATCGATTGCCGGTACTGCTTTTCCGGTCCCGTCCCTTCCGGTACAATCGCACCGGACTCTGCGCGCCGCAGGCATGATGACACTCCTGTCCGTGCCCACCCGAACATGTTTGATGAGGAACAGCAATGAACACCACCTTGCACGGTGTGATCGCCTTTTCGCTCATCGTTCTCCTGCCGGGGAACCGCGAAGCGGGAGGCATCCCGGCCTCAGATCAGACAGCCGGCCAGGATCTGCATTCTGTCCGCGATCCCATGGCACCACCGAGCGTCACCATTGACGCGCCCCGGGTGACGGAGCCCCCGGCATCGGTTTTAGAGCTGATCCGTGAGAGCGACCGCGAGGTGGCCCGAGTCTTCTATACAAAGTACATCGACGTTCGAGGTCTGCCGGTTCTGGCGTCAGGCGAAGTGGCCGATCTGGCGCTCCAGCGCGCCTGGGAGATCGTCACCCACATGCTGGCCGGGCGCCCCGACATCCTGGCCGCCATGGCCGAGCAGGGCATGTACCTGATCATCATCGGCAAGAACCAGGTCTACACGGACATGCCGGAATACCGGAACCATCCCAATCCGGAGTTCCAGAACGAGCGCGTGCGCGGAACGGGCGGACTGCCCACCAGTTTCGGGGAGGAGAACCTGCTCAGTCTGCCCATCGACCGCTACGACGACGAGAGCATCGCCGTGCACGAGTTCTGCCACACGATCGACAGCACCCTGCGCCGCATGGAGCCCGACTGGCGCGAACGCAGGGACTCAGCCTACCGGAACGCCCGCGACATGGGGCTCTACCACGACACCTACGCCATCGGGAATGCGGCGGAATACTGGGCCGAGAGCGCCCAGGCCTACTTCGACTGCAACCGCGTGAACAACTGGAACCACGGCCCCATCGGCCACCGCGAGCAGCTCAAGGAATACGATCCGAGGGGCTATGAACTGTGCCGCTCCGTTTTCAACCTGAGCCCGGAGCAGGAGTGGCGCTACTACTGGCTTCAGGAGCTCCCCATGGTATCGGCTCCGCCGGCCACGCCAATGTTCGCGGGCATCGATCCCTGGTACACCAGATTCACCTGGGCGCGGGAGTTCACCGTGCTCGGACGCGGGGCGAGCGACGAGGCGCTGCTGCACGCCAACGAAACCATCCGCCGGATGTTCGCCTACCGGCACGATATCCTGAAAGCCCTGATCTACGACGGCGTCCGCCTGGTGGTGCTCGGTCCCGGGGAAAACCTCGCCGATCTGCCCGAAGTCAGGGCGCAGGCCGGGACCGGATCGGTGGATCCCACTCTGCGCTTCCTGGGCTACACCCCGGAGCTGAAGCTGCTGGTGGTCGATCAGGCCAGTGTCCTGGCCGATCCGGGTGACATGTACGTCGGCGACAACCAGGTCGTCCGTGTCTTCGCCGACGCCCTCTACCGGGTGGCCGGCCTGCGCCCGGTCGATCCGGATTTCAGGGGCAGCCAACAGTACGAGCTGAGAGTCACGCGGCTCGATATCGAGTTCGACCAGGCCGTAACGGCGCTCTACGAGCAGGCGATGGCCGCTGAGAAGTGGCGGGGCACTCAGGCGGTCACTGATCGTTTCGCCTACTGGACCGCCGGCGTGCTGGCGTACTTCGACGCCGTCGGTCAGGATGCCGCACCGCTGGACGCCCGGCATCCGGTCCGGACCCGCGAACAGCTCGAGGCCTACGATCCCGGCCTGTTCGCGCTCGTGGATGAAACCATGGCCTACGCCGGCAAGGTGGACTGGCGGCTACCCCCCCTGGCGGGAGTAGACCGAATTTCTTTCCCTGTTCCCTACCTCCCCGGCGGTTCGAACTGCCAGGTGCCCTCCCGCAGCATGCGCAGGGCTTCGTCGACGGCGGCCTTGAGTTCGC
>CAYSYY010000075.1:0-10718 GCA_964435265.1 uncultured Gemmatimonadota bacterium | reverse complement strand
TCACCCGGGTGCCGCCGATCGGCCGGCAGTACGATCAGCAGGTGTACCTCATGCCGATCTCGGTCGCGTACGGTCATTTCATGGGGATATCCGACGATCCCGAAACCGGTGGGAAGCTCCTGCAGGTCTACCGCCTGGTTCCGGCCGTGGAGGGATTCAGTTACCCCTGAGGACCGGATCGAGGATCCCCGCTCGCCGGTCCGGAGGGGATGTTCGCTCTCGGGACAACCAGGATGAAGATCCCGGAACAGCAGCCGGAGGCGGCAGGGCCGGCAGGAGGTAGTAGGTCACCCAGCCATAGTCGGGATTGATCTCGAGGGCCTTTTCATAGGCCGCCCGGGCCTCCTCGACCCGGCCGGCGTCGGCCAGGATGATGCCCAGCCAGGCATGGACCTCTTCCCGCCCCCACGAGGGCTGTGCGGGATCGGTCACCTGTTCGGCGGCGAAGAGATCGGCCGCCCGCTGAGTCAGTTCGAGCGCTTTCTCCTTGTCGCCGCCGAAGGCGCCGGGGGTGTTGAAGAGACTGATCGCCTCCAGGAGGACCACCCGGGGATTGTCGGGGGCGAGTTCACGGGCCCGCACCCGCGCCCGCTGGTTCTTCGGGCCCATCGACATCGCGCTCAGCGGATTGATGGCTATCTTCAGGCCGCAGGCGCCGCCGAGCAGGGCGTGCGCCTCGGCGAAATCGGGATCGAGCTCGACGGCCTGTTCCAGGTCATCGATCGCGGCCTCGACATGCCGGCGTCGTTCCCGGCGCCCCGCCGCCCAGCTCAGGTTGGTCAACCGGTACTCCGCCAGTCCCATATAGTACCAGGCCAGAGCGCGGTGCTCCGGTGAGGCCAGGAGCCGTTCAAAGACCGCCCGCCCCTGCATGATCAGCTCCAGATCGTTCCGGTCGACCCCGTCGTTGACCAGCTCCCGCCCCTGGGTTATCAGGGCGATCGGGTCCTGCTCCGGAGCCCGATCTGCCGGTACAGGCGACAGCGGGGGAATCGTGACCAGCGTGGCGGTGATGAGGGTCAGTACGGTCGTGAACATCGTTCCTTCTCCCTGTCTGAGAACGCCGGTGCGCGACGAGGCCGGCAGCTGTGTACCTGGGCACTCCATCCCCCCTGTCGGAAGCGTCGCATCACGAGCCCGCCAGTGTCAGGGTGGCACCGAAGTAGATGAACCGGCGGTAGCGGGTGATGCGTTCGTACCGCTCGGAGTAGTCGGCCGAATATTCGTACCCGCTGACGTTGCTGCGATCGAACAGATTGCTGATCCCGAGGTAGAAGACGGCGCTGTGTCCGTTCCCGAACGGCCAGAAGAAGCTCAAATCGGTATCCACGCGCAGAAACGGCGGCAGCCGCTCGCTCCCGACCGGCCCTTCGACGGGTAAGTACCAGCCCCCCCCGGAGCCCGGAACCGCCCCCGCGATCGGGGTGACGGGGCGGCCGGTGGCGGAGCGCAGCGATACCCCCAGGCTCAGGTAGCTGATCAGGCGGTACTGCCCGATCAGGGTGAGGTGGTGGGTGATGTCGTAGGGAGTCGGGCCGCTCTCGTGGACGATCTCTTCACCGAGCCGGCGCGGCTGCAGCCGCCGGGAACGGAGGTAGCTGTACGACACCCAGCCATTGAAGCGGGTCAGCAGGAAGGCCCCGTACTTGCAGAAGAGATCGATCCCGCGGGCGGATCCGTCCCCGATGCCGGCGAGATTGAACCGGTCATCCTCGATCGCCAGACCACGGTACTGTTTGCGATAGAATTCGAGCCGCGCCTGGAAGAGTTCGGTGTGGTGATGCAGCCCGGCGATGACGTGTCCGGCCCGCTGTGAGCCGAGATCGGGATTCCCGCTGGCCGGATTGAAGGCGTAGGGAACCGGGAAGCTGTGGTAGATCCCGGTGGCGAAGCAGAGATCGGTTCCCTCGGCCAGCGCCCAGGTGAAACGCAGCCGCGGGTCCACCACCGTCTGATTAGCCAGGGAGTGATGATCGGCCCGCACCCCGGCCGCGGCGGCCAGCCGTCCGAACAGCGTCCAGGACACTTCGGCGTACCAGCCTGAGCGCAGGCCCGCGTAGGCTTCATCGAGATCGATCACCGCCGCGGCGGGATCGAGCATGTCCGGCACCGCCGGTACCGAGCCGCGGAAGGTGCTGGCGGTCCGTTCGACCTCGCCGCCCAGCGCCAGCACCGTCCGCCGCCCCATCTCCCGTTCGGCGTCGAGGCGCAGTTTGGTGGTGGTGTCGGCCGGATCGAGGTCGAGGGCGCCCAGGGTGCGGCGCGAGCGGTACCGGTTCGCCGACAGGCTCCCGCGCACCAGCCACCGCCCCGCCGTGTCACGGAAGGAGAGGTTGGCGAGCGTGTTGCGCGAGCTGCCCCGGTAGATCCCGTCGAACGAGGGCTCCCGTACCCGGACCCCGATCTCTTCATCGTTGGTGAAAGCGAAGAGTTTGATCTGCCCGGTGGCGGAGTACCGCCAGACCAGATTCATGTTCAGATCGGAGCCTTGCGGGGTCCGGGTGAAGAGATCACGCTGGCCGTTGAGGCGGAACATGGCGTCGGTGGTGCTCCGGTTCCCCGAGAACCTGAGCCCCAGCCGTTCGCTGACGGGGTAGTCGATCCCCACCGAGGCCGCCGCCAGCCCCAGGTTCAGATAGAGCCGCTGCCGGTCGGGCAGGTCCTGCGACTCCAGCACCAGGACGCCCGAAAGAGCGTTGCCGTACCGGGCCGAGAAACCGCCGGTCGAGAAGACGGTCCCTGAGACGAGGAACGGCGAGATGGTGCCGAAGACGCCTCCGGTCGGGGATTCGTACCGGTAGGGATGCACTACTGTGGCTCCGTCGAGCAGGGTCACGGTCTCGCTCACGTCCCCGCCCCGGACGAAGAGACCGGACCCCTCATCCACCATGACCACGCCGGGGAAGGACTGCATGGCCCCGAAGATGTCCGCCGCCGCTCCGGGAGTGGTGATGATCTCGAGCGGGCGCATGGTAACGCCCTCCTCCTCATCGCCGGAGGTGTAGGCGCTGGCCGCGACCACGACCGTCTCCCGCTCGATCAGGGTCGGGCGCAGCACGAGCAGAATCCGGACGGTATCGCCGGGGGCAGCGGTGACCGCCGTCAGCGCCGGTTCGCAACCCATCATCGTCGCCTGCACCTCGAACCGTCCGGTGCGGTAAGTAATAAAGCGGAAGCATCCCTCCCGGTCGGTGAAGGTACCCTCCAGGGTGCCGACGATCTGCACGTTCACATAATGCATCGGCTCACCCCGCCCGTCGGTGACGGTGCCTTCGATGATCACCGGCGCGGTCTCCTGCCCCGAGCAGGTTAGCGGCACGATCATTCTGCCCGGGAGGGAGATCAGGAGGGAAACGAGGAGGGAGACCAGGAGGGCGGCCGGGCATGAAGCGGAGGCCATACGCGACATCGCGTCACTCCCCCTCGGCCCGGCCGAGGAGCCCTTCCATGGCCCGGATATGGGCGGTCAGGGCCCGGCGGCCTTCGGCCTGCAAGGCGTACCACGAGACCGGTTTCCGCTTCTCGAACTCCTTGCGGACCGAGATGTACCCGGCGTCTTCGAGCCGGCGCAGGTTCGCCCCCAGGTTGCCGTCGGTCTCCCCGGTGAGTTCCTTCAGACGGGAGAAGGAGAGGGTATCGTAGCGGCTCAGCAGAACGGCGACGGCCAGGCGCACGCGGTGCTCGAGCAACCGGTCCAGCCCCGCCAGTTCTTCGCGGAACTCTTCCGGTGTGCGGTCGGCTTCATCCCCGCTCACGCCGGCCTCCGATCCAGCCGGTCACGGCCAGGGAGGCGGCCGTCACGATCCCCACGAACGTCCAGACCGGACCCTGGATGAAGACCACGGCGACGTAGCTCGCGGCGATGACGATTCCGACCCAGAGCAGGCCCCGGGCCTGGTAGAGGCCGGCCGTGAAGTAACCCAGCGCCAGGATGAGCAGGATGAGGGCGGGCAGTCCCTCCGGCTGCATGAGCCCCCCCGCGACGAGCAGGAAGCCGAGGAAGAGGGCGATCATCGTGCCCAGCCAGTGCAGGGCGTAGCCCACCCCGTCGCGGGCCGAGACCTGGCCCCGACGCCTGTGCCAGCGGTACCCCAGGTAACCGCTCAGGAAGAAGCCGATCGGCGAGGCGATCATCCAGAAGGTGCCTCCCACCTGCGGCGCGACATCGAGCAGCACATCGCCAACCAGGACGATGCCGGCCCACAGGTAGAAGATCTCGGACGGGGTCTTGCGCACCCCCGCCCGCTCGACGACCTCCTTCACGTATCTGAGGTCATTCTCCATGCGTTCGTCTGCCGTCACGGGTACTCCCCTTTCCTGTCGGGTTGAAACGGCTCGACCACCATTAACTCTAAATATTAGAGTACTCTAATTACTTGTCAAGCAGGAAAGAGGAAGCGAGGAAGAATTGAAAACCACCCGCCGGTGTGTTTGAGTATCCCGGAAGCGATGTCGGTACGCACCGGGCATGTATCGGGAAGGCGCCGGGTACGTACTGAGCCTGTACCGGGTACGAACCGGTCACGAGAGGGGTGGACCATGAACCGGTCGGATCATGAACTCACCAGCGAGGGACGCCTGCTGTCGCTGGACGTCTTCAGAGGCCTGACCATGTTCCTGCTGATCGCGGAAGCGACCGGGCTGTACGCCCACCTGGTCGATCCCGCCCTGGAAGGCACCGTCATCGCCTGGATCGGGCGGCAGTTTCACCACCACCCCTGGAACGGCCTGCGCCCCTGGGATCTGGTCCAGCCCTTCTTCATGTTCATCGTGGGTGTGGCGATGCCCTTCTCGTTCGCCCGACGGTGGGCGCGCGGGGACACCTGGAAACAGACCCTCGGCCACGCCGTCAGGCGTTCGGCGATCCTGCTCTTTCTCGGCTGGGCGCTCTACTGCATCGGGCCGGGTCACCTGACCTTCGAGCTGTGGAACGTTCTGGCCCAGCTCTCGGTCACCTATCTGATCGCCTTCCTGATGATGCGCCGGCCGGCGCCGGTCCAGCTCGCCCTGACCGCCGGCCTGCTGCTGGCGACCGAACTGCTCTACCGGCTCTGGCCGGTCGCCGGGTTCAACCAGCCGTTCACGCCCGACGCCAACTTCGGCTCATGGGTGGATCTCGTGCTGATGGGCAAGCTCTCGGGAGGTCACTGGGTCGCCTTCAACGCCGTGCCGACCACCGCTCATACCATGTGGGGCGTGCTGGCCGGTCAGGTGCTCCGGAGCTCCCGGGCACCGGCGGTCAAACTCAGGATCCTCATCATCGCCGGCCTGATAGGCCTGGTTCTGGGCTACGCCCTGGACCCGGTTACTCCGATCATCAAGCGGATCTGTACCAGCAGCTTCGTGCTCGCCAGCGGAGGCTGGTGCCTGCTCGCGCTGGCCTTTTCCTACTGGCTGATCGACGTGCGTGGCCGGCGGCGGGGATTCGGCTGGCTGGCGATCGTGGGCGCCAATCCCATCTTCATCTACCTCTTCACCGAGAGCGGCGGAGCCCGCTGGCTGCAGCGGATCGCCCGGCCGTTCACCCAGACTCCGGCTCCCCTGATCGGTGAGGCGGCGGCCGATATCCTGACCAGCCTGACGGTCTGGTTCTTCCTGTGGTACCTCTGCTTCTGGCTCTTCCGCCGCCGGATCTTCCTCAAGATCTGAATATCGACCGCTCCACGCCGAGCTGTTCCTCCCACCAGTGGAGGTAGGCGGCCGGGGAGACGTCGGGGGAGAGGCCGCGCCTGCGCATTATCTCAGCATGTTCCGGACGGTGCCGTTCGAGATAGACCCGGGCCGCTACGGCCGGATCCTCGGGGATCTCCCCCCGGTCGCCGGTCTCAACGATCCAGTCATCCAGCCGGGTCCTCATCAGGGCGAGTGTTCCGGCATGGGCGGGCTCATCGGTCAGGTTGCGGAGCTGGTGCGGATCGGCCGCCAGGTCGTAGAGCTCCTCGGGAGGACGGTCCGGGGCCATGAAACGGGCCTGCTCGGGCGTGAGTTCACCCCGGGCGTACAGCAGCTGCATCAGGGTGAGCACCGGGTACTGCCGCAGCTTGTAGAGATTGGGCTGAGTCCACGGCAGATGCGGGTAGCAGTTGCGGATATAGGTGAACCGTTGATCGCGCACGCACCTGATCCGGTCGACCGTCTCGTCGCAGCGGTCCCGGGCCGCCACGATTAACTCCCGGCCCCGATCGGCGACGCTCCCCCCGCCCGAACCGGACCCGCCCGCCATGAAGACCCGCCCCTCCAGACCCGCCGCCGGCGCGATCCCGACCAGGGCCATACAGGTAGGGCCCAGATCGATGGCGCTCACCAGGGCATCGCTGACACCCCCGGCCGCAATCCGACCGGGCCACCTGATGATGAGCGGCACGTGGATCCCGCCGTCGTAGAGGAACTGCTTGCCGCGCACGTGCGGGCGGCCGTGGTCGGCGAAGAAGAACACGATCGTTTCATCAGCCAGCCCGTCGGCTTCGAGTCGGCGCAGGACGAGCCCCACCCGGCGGTCGAGGACCTGGACGCATTCGAGATAATCGGCCCAGTCGCGCCTGGTGACCGGATGGTCGGGGTAATACGGCGGGAGCTCGATCGCATCCGGATCGATCGGCCTTTCGGGATCCCGCGAGAAGGCACGATGCGTTTCACTGAAATTCACCTGGACGAAGAAGGGCTGCCCCGGAGCCCGCTGCCGCCAGTCGGTGCCGTCGAAGGGCCAGTCGCCGGCGAAGTTGAAATCGGTCTTCCCCCGGCGGTCCCACTCCCCCCGGCCGCAGTTGGCGGTGAAGTAGCCCGCCCGTCGGAATGGCTCCGTTATCACCTCGACGCCGTCGGGGAGCGGTTCGAGGGATATGGTGCGGTGCTGGTGCACGCCGATCGAGGTCTGGTAGCGTCCGGTCATGAACGCCGACCGGCTGGGGGAGCAGACCGGGGCGGTGGTGAAGGCCGAGGTTAGCCGCATCCCTTCGGCGGCCAGCCGGTCGAGGTTCGGGGTCTGTACGAGTTCATGCCCGTAGCAGCCCAGCTCGGGACAGAGATCCTCGGCGATGAGCCAGAGGATGTTCGGCCGCTCCTCCCGGCCATCGAGGTGGAGCACCGGCGCCAGGGCCGGGGCCAGAGTCAGCCCGCCCAGACCGGCGGCCCCGCTCTGCAGGAAGCTCCGGCGGCTTCGCACCCTCATGTTCTGCATCCGTCCTCTCCTCATAACCGTTCCATCCAACTCGTCGCCGATCGTCCGCTCCCCGGCATCCCGTCCACCCCCTGGCATCCCGTCTGCTCCACGGTACCCTGTCGCCGCGGAAGACACCGGAGCAAGCATACAGGAGCGACGTCCCGTGATGCATACTCCTGCTGATGACAGCCCCAGGCAATTCGATGCAGTGTCAGACCTGACTATCTGCTCACACGCCCGATCCGATGCAACAATCCCTCTTCTTTTGTCGTTTATCTAGGGGAAAGAAATCGGCAATCCCATATGGTACGATTACGGTCATGCGTACCTGATCACAGTGGAGCCGTCGTGGCCGATCTGCGGAGAATCATGCAGCGTCTTCTGACCCTCTTCCGGGTCCCGCATCTGGAACAGGACCTGGATGAGGAGCTCTCGTTCCATGTCCAGATGCAGGCCGAGGAATACGTCAGGCGCGGCATGACTCCGGAGCGGGCCCGGACGGAGGCGTTGAAGAACCTGGGGGGTATGGAGATGACGAAAGAACAGGTACGCGAGGTGAGCCGGGCCCGATTCGTGGAGACGTTTCTCCGGGATGTCCGCTACGGGCTGCGCCGGATGATGAAGAGACCGGTCTTCACCGGCATCGCCATCCTCATGCTCGCCCTGGGCATCGGTGCCAATACCGCCATCTTCAGCCTGGTCTACCAGGCGGTAATCGAGCCCCTCCCCTACCCCGAACCCGATCGAATCCTGAGCGTGTATGAGCGGAACGACAACCGAGGGTACACGCGCAGCGCGGTATGTGAACCCAATTTCCTCGATTTCCAGGAGCGGAACACCAGCTTCCTCCACCTGGGGGCGTACCGGCGGGGCAGTGCCGTTCTGACCGGTCCGGGTACCGCCCGTCAGCTGGCGACCTGTCTGACGACGCATGGATTCTTCCCGACCCTCGGGATCGAATCCCACCTGGGCCGCACCTTCCTGCCCGATGAAGATATCAGCGGCAACCCCGCCCGCGTGGTCATCCTCGCTCATGGTTTCTGGCAGGAGGCCTTCGCCGGCGATCAAACCATGATCGGTTCGTCGATCACGCTCAACGGTGAACCCCACACTGTCGTCGGGATCCTCGAACCGGGCGAGTACTGGCAGGAGTGGTACGATATCTACCTCCCCCTGGGAGCCGACGCCGCCGGCGATCGCAACAACCACATCCTGAGCTGCTTCGGCCGGCTCAGGCCGGGAGTGACTCCCGCGCAGGCCGCGGCCGAGCTCGACCGGATCGCCCTGGAGATCGGGGCGGAGAACGCCGAGGCCGACCTGACGGGGACGACGCTCGTGCCCCTGCGCGACTGGCTGCACGGACAGCAGGCCCCGCGAACCCTGCTGGTGCTGCTGGGAGCGGTCGGGTTCGTGCTTCTGCTCGCCTGCCTTAACCTGGCCAATATCCTGCTCGCCCAGGCCACCGCCCGCCGGCGCGAGATCGCCGTCATATCGGCCCTCGGAGCCGACCGCCACCGGATCATCCGCCAGCTCATCACCGAGTCCCTCATCCTCACCGCGATCGGCGGTGCCGTGGGGGTCATCCTGGCCGGCTGGGGGATCGGATTCGTCAAGGCGCTCGACCCGGGCGGGATCCCCCGTCTGGAACAAGTGACACTGAACAGTGCGGTCCTGCTCTTCACCGCCATCCTGACCATCGCGACCGGATTTGCAGCGGGGATCATCCCCGCCTGGCAGGCCACCCGCTCGCCAACCCGGGCCATCCTCCAGGAGGGAGGCAGTCGGACCATCTCGAGCCCGGGCCGCCGCCGGCTGCAGGGGGGGCTGGTGATCACGGAAATGGCCCTCTCACTGGTGCTGCTGATCGGAGCGGGTCTGATGCTTGCCAGCCTAAACGGGCTGGTACGGAGCGACGTCGGTTTCGCGCCCGGGGACCGCCTGCTCTTCGATGTCGAACTACCCGAGAATATCTACAGTCCACCCGGCCCGCCGCCGACCTCGATCCTCGATCTGGCTTCCCGCAACGACCGGGCCGACCGGTTGCTCGAAACGTTCATCAGCCGCATCGAGGCACATCCCGCGGTCCAGGCGGCCGGAGCAGTCAGCGTCGCCCCGATGGGATCGTGGTCGACGAACATGACCATCATAACAGCCGAGAACGCCGGTCTGGGCGAAGAGGCCACTCTGCTGGCCGACTGGCGGTATGTGACCCCCCACTACTTCGAGGCCATGGGTCTGGGAATCAAACGGGGCCGGACCTGGTATGACCTTAGCAATACCGAGATCATGTCCGGCTTCATCTGCAGTGAGAACCTGGCCGAGGCGCTCTGGCCCGGGGAGAACCCGCTCGACCGGGAAGCCCTGCTGTGGGGCGAGGAGGACACCCGGGCACCGGTCCTGGGCGTGGTCGAGGATATGCGCGAGCGGGGCCTGGGGCGTGACATGACCCGGGCCGTCTACCTCTCCTACGCCCTGGACCTCTGGAATCCGGTCACCTTCGTGGTACATACCGAGGGCGATCCCTACGCCGTCGTGCCCGACCTGCGGGCCATCCTCGCCGACCTCGATCCCGATCTGCCGATCGCGAACGTCCGCACGCTCGAAGAATCGCTGCAGAGCACCCTGACCGGTTCGCGCTTCTCCTCCGTGATCTTCGGCCTTTTCGCCCTCGTGGCCCTCATCCTCGGCTGTGCCGGACTCTTCGGTGTGGTCGCCTACGGCGTTGGTGAACGGGCCCCCGAACTGGCTGTCCGGCTGACCCTGGGTGCGCTGCCGCAGGGGGTCGTGGGCCTGATCGTCCGGCAGGGCATGATCCGGGCGCTGATCGGGATCGGCCTCGGGCTGGCCGCCGCGGTCGGCCTGAGCCGCTTCATGCAGGGCATGCTGTACGAGGTGACTCCGGTCGATCCGGTGATCTATGCGACGGTCACCCTCATCCTGCTGGCCGTCGCCTTTCTCTCCTGCCTTCTGCCGGCCCTGCGGGTGACCCGGCTCGATCCGATCGAGGCGCTGCGAACGCAGTAACAGCAGCCGGACGGGATGCTTGTTTCCGGCGAGCCGGATACGTATATAGTACGGTGCTCGATCACCCCAGTACGCCGATCCATGACGGCTGAGACCGCCCGGGACGGCGCCTGAAGGCCGCCACACCGAACAGGAAGGACACGATGGAATTCAAGGAAGTCACAATCCCCGAAGGCGACCTCATCCAGTACGAAGACGGGAAGTTCATTATCGGTGACAACCCCATCATCGGCTACCTGCGCGGTGACGGTATCGGGTTGGACATCACCCCGGCGATGCAGAATGTCGTGGATGCGGCTGTCGCCAAGGCCTATGGCGGCCGGCGTACGATCGCCTGGTGCCCGCTCTACGCCGGACTGGAAGGACTACACCACTACGGCGATGTTTTCCCTCAGGAGACGGTCGATGCCATCCGCTACCTGCGGATCGCCATCAAGGGTCCCTTCACCACGCCGATCGGCGAGGAGACCCACGTCTGCCTGTACTGCGCCCATCAGCAGTACCACGATGGTACCTGCGACAAGTGCGGCAAGGA
>CAYSYY010000074.1:2779-10760 GCA_964435265.1 uncultured Gemmatimonadota bacterium | reverse complement strand
ATCGGCCGGGATGTCGAGGCCGGGGATGGCGTAATAGCGCAGACCCATCGAGTGGGCCAGACCGGTCCAGACGTAGACCATGTTCGCCACCACCGCGTCCCAGTCGAAGTCACGGGCGCAGCGGACGACGGCATCGAAGGCGAGCCGGTAATCGTGGGCCAGCTCCTGGCAGGTGAAGCCGGCGTACACGCCGGTGAACTCGGCCACGAACGGCCGGATCGGCACGCGGTCGGGCATCTCGTTGCGCAGCGCCGTGGTGTAGCGGGCGAATCGGTCGGTGTAGAGCGTCGAGGTGTCCCGCTCCACCGGCCGATCGGATTCGGTGGATCCGTTCATGAGAGCATCCCTGTTCGTGAAGGCGGATCGTGGTCCCATTGTGATCGGATCACTCCGCGGGAACAAGAACCGCGTAACGGCGGGTTGTCCCGGCCGCTGAATGCTGGTTGAATGGTCTGTACGGCGAGGCGGCCGGGTGCGGAAGCAGCTGATCGCCGCCGGGTTCGCAGGGCGCGGACCGGGACACGAACGCTCCCCCGCACGCGCAGCACAGGATGATCATGAAACGATATCCTCTGGTACTCACCGCCGTCGCCCTGGTGTCCCTCGGCGGCAGCGGCTTCATACCGACACCGACCACCCCGTCCCCGGCTACAACGTCACCGGCCACAACGTCACCGGCCGCCGGACATCAGCCCGCCGGGCTGCCCGCGGTGTTCCAGATCCTCCCGCAGCCGAAGAGGGTGATCATCGATCCCGGCCCCGGGCTCGCCGTCGGCGGCCTGCACGCCATCGCGCTCGGGGCGGGCACCCCGCGCCCGGTCGTCCTGCCGCCGCTGCTCGATCCGCTGCCGCTGCAGCGGGTTGGGGGAGCAGCCGGTGGTTCCGGAGGGCGGGGAGGCGAGGGCGGCGTCCTCACTCTCACCCTGATCGACGGCGAACCGGCGCCGGTGAGTCCTGAGGGTTATACCCTGGCGATCGGGGACGGCTCGGTCACGATCGCGAGTCGCGGCGAAGCCGGCCTCTTCTACGGCTGCCAGACCCTGCAGCAGCTGCTCGAGGATGCCCGCGATACCGGACGGGAAGTCCCGGCGCTGCACATCGTCGACTGGCCCGAGATCGCCTGGCGGGCCGTCCATTTCGACGTCAAGCACCACCTCGACCGCATGGAGTACTACTACGAGGCGATCGACCGCCTGGCGGCGCTGAAGATCAACGCCGTGATCTTCGAGCTCGAGGACAAGCTGCGCTACCGCCGCCAACCGGCCGTCGGGGCCGGCAACGCCATGAGCATCGAGGAGGTGGCGGCCCTGACCCGGTATGCCCGCGACCGCCACCTCGAGATCAGTCCCCTGGTGCAGGGGCTGGGGCACGCCGCCTTCATCCTCAAGCAGGAGGAATACCGGGACCTGCGCGACGATCCGGCCAGCGACTGGGCCTTCGATCCCCTGAACGAGCGGACCTACGAGGTGCAGTTCGATCTCTACCGCGACGCTATCGAGGCCACCCCCGGCAGCCGTTACCTGCATATCGGCGGCGACGAGGTCGAGGTGGGAGCGAGCGCCGCGGGGCGGGCCTCCGGGCTCAGCTCCTTCGAGCTGCAGATGCAGTGGCTCGAACGGGTGGTCGCCTTTGCCGTCGAGCACGGCCGCATCCCGATCATGTGGGACGACATGCCGCTGCAGCACGCCGGGCTCTACGCCACCACCTACCGCGATCTGGAGGCTTCCGAAGTCGAACGGATCTGGCGGGAGAACGGGCCGGATCTCGACGCGAGCATCGACCTCTTCCCCGACGCCTGCATCTACATGCGCTGGAACTACGGCTCGCCCCTGGTGGGGGGGAATATCCGCACCCTGGAATGGTACCAGCAGCACGGCCTGCGGGCCATGGCCGCGACCGCGGCCCAGACCACCTGGCCGATCCACCCGCGCAACGGCGGCAACGTCGTCCCGATCCGCGACTTCAACCGGTTGACCGCCCGGTACGGTCTCGACGGCATCCTCTGCACGGCCTGGGACGACTCCTCCCCCCACATGGAGTTCTACTGGCGGGGCTGGACGGCGCATGCCGAGTACGCCTGGTCGCCGGAGGGCCGGAGTGTCGAGGAGTTCGCCGCCGCCTACGGGCAGCGCCGGTTCGGTCCGGCCGGACGGGAGCTGGCGCGGGTCGTCCACGACGGCCTCGAAACAGCTCTGAACGCCGGCGATGCCATCCTGCGCGAGCGATCCGGGCGGCGGGGGCCGTTTGTACCGGGAGCGGAGCGCGAAGCGGTCCTGGCCATGCCCGATCCCGCGGCTCCGGGGGCGTGGAGCGAACGCCACGCCGACCGGCTCGCCGCCGCCCGGGCCGAGCTCGAGCACTACCAGACGACTGCGGCCGCCTTCGACGAACTCACGAGCCGGGCGACCCGCGGGCGTTTCGCCCTGCGCCTGATGAGTGCGCTCAGCGACGTGCAGGCCTGTACCTGGCGGCTGCTGCTGGCTACGGCCGATTGCGACCGGCAGGGGAGGGGGGCGGCCGGGCCGCGGCTGCGGGCCGAGATCGAGCGCTTCCGCGAGGCGGAGGCGCGCTTCCTGGAGATCTTCGGGGAGACCCGCTTCCTGAACAACCCGCCCGGTTATGAGCTCGATCAGAACCACCACCCGCACCTGGCCAACGTGCGTAACGACCCCTCCTGGATCTTCGCGCTGGAGTCGGGCTTCTGCGACCTGGCCCGGGAGTGGCTCGAGCGGTAGCAGAAGCGGTGCCGCGCTGCGTCCGGATCGGCCGGTCCCGGCATGTAGTTCCGTTCTCGTTGCTCCCTGGCCAGCTATCTCCCCACCGGCCGGGCAACACAGAATAGGACCTGTCTTCGCCCTGCGCCGGAGACGGGCGACGGGTCCTTCGACGCTCCGATCGAATACGGAGTTCGACTTTCCGAATCCCGTTGGATAGCATCCCCACATGACCTGGTCCGTGTTCCTCCTCGACGAGAAGCTCCCGCTGCCGGTCGAGACCCTCAGCCTTGTCCTGCAGGAGGCGATGGGCGGGATCGCCCTCGACCACCGCCACACGCTCAACCTTCAGCACGGATGGATCGCCCGCGGAGTGGAGCAGCCGGTGGCGGAACAACTCGTCGCCTTGCTCGAAGAGCGGGGTCATCCGGCGCTCGCGAAGCGCGAGGACAGGCTGGTCGGGGTGGAGCGCCGGTTCGTGGTGACCAGCGGAGAGCTGCGGGAGAGTGCCCTGCTCATCCAGGAGAACCTGGCGGGATCGCTGAGGGCCGTGCCCTGGGAGCGTCTGGCGGTGGTCTCCATCGGCAGCGTACCGGTGACGAGGGAGAAGGCGATCAGAGTCCGGGAGGAGACCCGTAGCGTGAACAAGATGGTCCTCATGACCACGGGGATCCCGCTCAAGAAGAAGAAGACCGAGCTGGTGACCCGCTTTGAGAAGGTCGAGGAGAAAGGGATCCTCGTCCATCTGGTCGCCATGGAGGATCCTGCCCTGGTTCTCGAGATCCGGCCGGTCCGCTTCGACTATCACTACCTCGGCGACCGGATCGCCGGCACCCCGGCAGAGAATTTCATCCTGTTCCTGGATGATCTCGCTCGATTCGCCGGAGGGGCCCACTGGACCGATATGTCGCGCCGGTTCCGCGAGGGGGGCATCCTGGAGCCGGAATTCAAGGACGAGAAGGACTTCCTGAGATATACCCGGTGGATCATCGAGAAGACGGTGGTCTGAGGTGCGCTCGAGTGCGCGGCCCGGTACCTGCTGCGGGCTCCGGACAGTCTGGAGCGTCTGTGGTACAACCCCGTTCAATCGTGTCTGAGCGCTATGATGGGATCGATAGATGAAGCTCGACGAGCCGGAACGTAACTGGCTAAGAGCGTTACGGCACCCAGCAGAACTGAGACCGCGCCATAGGTTGCGGGGTCCATCGGGCTGATCCCGTACAGGATGGAAGTCATCAGACGGGTCATCCCGACAGCCGCCGCGAGACCGATAACAACTCCGATCACTGCACATCGCAGTCCCTGACGGAGCACCATCGCCATGACGTCCCTGCTGCGAGCGCCGATCGCGATGCGAAGTCCAAGTTCCCTGGTGCGGATGGATACCGAATAGGAAATCACTCCGTACAGACCCACGATCCCGAGCAGCAGCGCCAGGCCGGCCGAGATACTCAGCAGTATCATGGTGAAAGACGTGCGCGATGCGGAACGATCGAAGATCTCCTGCTGGGTGCGGACGGTTGACAGAGGAAGATTGGAATTAACCGACCATACGGCAGTACGGACCTGATCCAGGATCTGCAGAGGATCCGCCATGCCTGTCCTGACAGAGTAGACCTGAGTGCGGGATATGAAGATCGGATTGCCCCATAAATTGTCGACCGCCATAGGCCAGTAAACGGTGGGGTACGGCTCACGATCCAGCCCGTTCGAGTGTACATCACCAACGACACCCACTATCTCCCGCCACGCCGTCCCTGGGCCGACGGAGATGCGTTTGCCGATGGCGGCTTCCGGACTGTCCCAGTACTTCTCGACGAAACACATGCTGACCACAGTGACCGGCCGTCTCTCATGGATATCAATCCATTCGATCATCCGGCCGGCCAGCACGGGAATACCCATCGTCTGGATATATCCTTCCGATACGAAGTTGTTACGACGGGTCGGTGACACCTCATCCGGTCGATCTTCGACCAATATGGTGTTATCGAAATCCCGGCCATCCATGGGAACCGAAGTCGACACTCCGACCGAAGTGACACCCGGTATCTGCTCGATCTGTCGAAGGATCTGTTCATAGACCCGGGGCACCAGCTCGGGTTCCGGCGCCTCACTCTGGGGCAGAGACAGGGTGAAGGTGAGGATCTCTTCCGGACGGTCGACGCCCGGATGTACCTGCCAGAGAGCCCGCACGCTCCTGATCATCAGTCCGGAGGAGATGAGGAGAACCAGTGCCAGGGCGAGTTGCAGCACGGCCAGTCCATTCCGCACGTGCTGCCGCCGGCCGGCTCTGTCCACACCGTGTGATCCATGTCTCAGCGCTCCCATCAATGACCGGCTGCCGTGCGTGAGGACCGGGAACAGGCCCAGGACCAGTCCCCCGAGAACGGACACCGTGAGAGCGAAGAGTAGAACAGTTGGATCGATACCGATATCGCCCAGACGCGGAAGCATGGTGGGAGCCAGTGCGTTCAGAAGCCTGGTTCCTCCCCAGGCCAGGCCAAGACCGATCAGGCCGGCGAGGACTCCCAGACAGAGGCCCTCCAAAATGAACTCCCAGGCGATTCGTGCCGGCCTGGCGCCCAGAGAAACACGGACGGCGATTTCCAGACGTCTATCCTCAGTGCGCACCAGGAACAGATTCGCAACGTTGATACAGGCGATAAGGAGTACCAATCCCACCGCGCCCAGAATGATCAGGAGACCTGTACCTACATTTCCCACCAGCAGTTCCTTGAGAGGGAAGATCAGGGGAGCGACCTCCCATTTCTGCATGGCGTCCAGGGTGTTCCCTCCATATTGCTCGATGGACAAGGGAAGCATCCGTACCAGATCAGCACCGGCGGTCTCGGCCGTCATTCCCGGTTTGAACCTGGCGACCGCCATGAAGCTGAATCCACCGACGCTCGCCTGGGTCGGGTCAAACTGGAAGGGCAGGATGATATCGGGGCTCCTGTCCAGATAGCTGAACCGCTTCTGCAGAACCCCTACTATCTCCATCGGCATTCCATTCACGGTGAGCGAAGTCCCGATCACATCGGGATCACCACCGAAACGGCGTTGCCAGTAACTGTTGCTGATGATGGCCGTGGGTGGAGCCTCGGGAGTGTCATCATAGGCTGTAAAGATACGACCGAGAGCAGGCTGAACGCCGAGGAGGGGGAGGATTCCGTCAGTGACCCCCAGAACCAGTACCTGTTCGGGTTCTCCTGATCCCGTGACGGGGAACCTGTACCACTGCGACAGGCCCAGGTCATCAAGGGTAAGGTTATCAGCTCGATAGTAAAAATACTGACCGAAACTCAGTCCCATCTGTTCGATATCAAGAGCCGGTGCCTTCTGCCGTACAGCGAAGAGTCCGTCGGGGTCAGGATAGGGAAGCGGCTTGATCAGCACGCCATTCACGACACTGAAGATCGCGACCGTGGCGCCAATCCCCAGGGCCAGGGTCACGACCGCCACCACCGAGAATCCGGGATTCCTGCGGAACTGCTGAAGGGCGTGCCGGATGTCACGGAAGAGGTCTTCAAGAGACCGCAAACCCCGGCTTTCCCGAACCTGCTCTTTGTACCGCTCAACACCTCCAAATGCGATGATGGCCTGTCGCCTGGCCTCTTCCCTGTCCATGCCCGCCCGGATATTGGACTCGATGGTCTGCTCCAGATGGAAGCGAAGCTCATCATCCAGTTCTTCCTCTGCATCTCGTTTCCGAAAGAGGAACCGGATGTTCAACCGGGTGCGCCTGAACAGAAACCGGATTCGCTGGATAAGGATCACCGCCGTAACCTCCTCAGGTCGCCTGAAGAATCAGTTCCACAGCTACCGCAAATCGGCGCCATTGAAGGGACGCCTTTTCAAGCTCAGCCCGGCCCAGGGTGGTCAGACTGTAGTACCGTGCACGCCGATTTTTTTCTGTCTTCATCCATTCCGATTCGATCCAGCCACGGAGTTCCAGCCGCTGGAGAGCCGGGTACAGAGACCCCTGGTTAACCTGAAGAATCTCGTTGGAAATCTGTTGAATGCGCTGAGCTACGGCCCAGCCGTGGTTCGGACCCAGGGCAAGCGTCTTCAGGATGAGAAGGTCCAGGGTGCCCTGGAGGTGTTCGGTTTGGGGAGCCTTCATGATCAGCCGTCCGGTTTCTGGTGTTCACCTTCGCGGATTACTCCGGATACCGCCGGTATTTCCCGATAGTCCGCGAAGTCTATTGTAGGTCTTCTACTGGAACGACCCGCGAGAATCGCTAATGAAGCCTTATTTCATATGGTATTACGTGGATTAATGGGTAATGTTTCAGTAGGTTGTCTACAATAAGAGGAAATTCCGCTGCGACTGCTGTTCCTTCACGAACGAGGGCTACTCCGACAGGCTCCTGGTCGAAAATATCGACTCCAGTTTCATCTGAAGGCACCGGGCCGGAGTCAACTTCCCCCGGGACCATTGATCCCGCCGATACCCCTGTGATATGACTGATCTTCAGCAGGGAGGGAAGGAGGACAGGTATGATGGAAGGACTGAACAGAAGGTTGAGGTTCGCGGCGCTTTGGGGGATCCCGGGAACGGCGGCCCTGCTGCTCTGCGCCGGGTGCGGACCCCGAAGGCCGGATAGAGCCGGCGAAGCGGCCGTCCCTCCCGCCGTGACCCTTCTTCCCGAGGACGCGGTCCGGCTGTCCAACGACCCGGCCAGGACCGAGGTCTTCCGCGACGCGGGGCTGGGGCTGTTCATACACTGGGGACCCAACTCCCAGCTCGGGACCGAGATCTCCTGGCCGCTGAACAACGCCTCGGACGATTACATCGCGCGCTATTACGCCCTGGCCGAGACTTTCGATCCCGTCCACTTCGATGCCGCCGAGTGGGCCCGGCTGGCCAGGCTGGCCGGGATGGAGTACGTCGTCTTCACCTCCAAGCACCACGACGGCTTCTGCATGTTCGACACGGCCTACAGCGACTTCAAGATCACGAACACCCCCTACGGCCGGGACATAGCCGCCCAGATCGCCGAGGCCTTCCGCCGGGAGGGGCTGCTGGTCGGGTTCTACTACTCGCCGGGGGACTTCCGCTACGGCTGGGAGACGGGCCGCCGCTCGTCCCGGCTCATGGCCCCCGATTTCGAATCCGACCTCCCCTTCGGTCCCCTGCACAAGAGTTTCCTGGACTACGAGCGTGGCCACGTCGAGGAGCTCCTGACCAGGTACGGGGACATCTTCATGCTCTGGTTCGACGGCGACTGCGGGCCGCTCAAGGAACGCGCCTGGCGGGTGAG
>CAYSYY010000074.1:0-2769 GCA_964435265.1 uncultured Gemmatimonadota bacterium | reverse complement strand
CAGGACATCTTCATCGGCCGGGGGGAGATCCCCACCCCGGAGCAGGAGATCCCCGGTCAGGCCGCGGACCACGCCTGGGAGAGCTGCATGACGACGAGCTGGCAGTGGTCCTACAGCCCCGTCCCGGACGTTCTGGACGTGGAGGAGATCATCGACAACCTCATCCACATACGGGCCCGGGGAGGGAACATGCTCCTCAACATCGGGCCGCGTCCGGACGGCCGGATTTCCCCGCCGGATGAGGCCATCCTGCGCCAGCTGGGTCAGTGGATGAGCCTCTTCGGTGAGGCGGTCCGCGCCGTGAGGCCCTGGACGACGACCAACGAGGGGGCGGTATGGCTGACCGCCCGGCGCGATGAGGGGACGGTCTATGCCCTGACCGACCTGGAGTACGGTCTGGAGGGCATCGCGGCGCCGCTCGGCTGCCGGTTCACCCTGCGGTCGGTTCAGACGACGCCCGAAACCGAGATCACGGTTCCCGGCCAGGCGGGCGGCGTGGAATGGACCGAGGACGAGCATGGCCTGCACATCACGGTGGCCCGCACCCAGACCATCCAGATCGTCCGGCTGCCGGAGGAACTGAGATCCAATCCCCGGTACGCGGGGCGGACCTACAGCTGGGGGCCCGCCTGGCCGGTGGCCGTCCGGATCACCCACGTCAGGCCGCCCGCGGGCGGGGAATGAGAGGAAGGAGGATCGCATGAAACTGTCAGCCGTCATGATCGTCGGAACGATCGCCCTCGGCCTGACGGCGGCCGTCGCCCTGGCTTCCGCTTCATCCTCCCAGCCCCGGATCCAGCGCTACGGCATGGTGATCGGGCTCAAGGCGGACAGGATCCCCTACTACCGGGAGCTCCACGCCGCCGTCTGGCCATCGGTCCTGAGGAAGATCAGGGAGTGCAACATCCGGAACTACTCCATCTACCTCCGGGAGATCGAGCCGGGCAGGTTCCTGCTCTTCTCCTACTTCGAGTACACGGGGGACGACTTCGCCGCCGACATGGCCCGGATGGCCGCCGACCCGGAGACGCAGCGCTGGTGGAAGGAGACCGATCCCTGCCAGGAGCCCATCCCGCTGGCGGGGGAGGGGGAGTGGTGGAGCCGGATGGAGGAAGTCTTCCACACCGACTGAGGCCGGGGGGGCAGGGACGGCATGACGAGACTGCTCGACCTGAACGGGATCGACCTGGCGGTGGTGGTCGTCTATCTCGTGGGGATCGTCGGCCTGGGGGTCTGGTCGTGGACGAGAAGGCGGAAGGCGGCGGATGCCTCGTCGGCCGATTTCTTCCTGGCCGGGGGGAGACTGGGCTGGCCGGTCATCGGGCTGGCGCTGTTCTCCACCAACATCTCCACCACCCACCTCGTCAGCCTGGCCCAGGAGGGGTACGTCAACGGGCTGGCCTACGGCAACTTCGAGTGGATGGCGGCCTTCCTGCTAATCGTCCTGGCCTTCTTCTTCGCCCCCTTCTACATCCGCTCCCGCGTGGCCACCCTGCCCGATTTCCTGGAGAAGCGCTACAACCGGACCAGCCGTGACTGGCTGGCGGCCCTGTCCATCTTCTCGGCCGTCTTCATCCACATCGGATTCACCCTCTACACGGGCGCGGTGGTGCTCAAGGGCATGTTCGGGATCGACATCAACCTCAGCATCGCCCTCACCGCTCTGCTCACCGGCCTCTACACCATCGTCGGGGGCCTTCTGGCGGTGGTCATGACCGAGTCGGTGCAGACGGTCATCCTGCTCGCCGGATCGGCTTGTGTGGTGGTGATCGGTCTCATCCAGGTCGGGGGGTGGAGCGGGCTCACCGGAGCAGTGGAGCCGGTCAAGCTGACCATCCTGCGCACCGCCGCCGAGACTCCGAGCCTTCACTGGTACTCCGTCTTCCTCGGCTACCCCGTCATCGGGCTCTGGTACTGGTGCGCCGATCAGACCATCGTCCAGCGGGTGCTGGGCGCCAGGGATGAGCGGAACGCCCGCCTCGGCCCGCTGTTCGCCGGGTTCATCAAGATCCTGCCGGTATTCCTGTTCGTGCTCCCGGGGCTCATCGCCGCCGCCCTGGCCGCGCAGGGGAAGATCGCCGCTCCCGCCGACTCGGCCGACGTCTATTCGGTGCTCATCAACACCCTGCTGCCGGCCGGCGTGAAGGGGCTGGTGGCCGCCGCCCTGCTGGCCGCCCTCATGAGCACGGTCTCGGGCGCTCTGAACTCCATCGCCACCCTCTTCACCCTGGATTTCTACCGGCGCCGGCGTCCGGACGCATCGGAGCGGAAACTCACCCGGGTGGGGCGGATCGTGACCTTCGCGGCCATGCTGGCGGCGCTGCTGTGGTCCCCTCTCATCAGCCACTTCGGGTCGATCTTCCAGGGGATCACATCCCTCATCTGCTACGTGGCCCCTCCCATCACGGCCGTTTTCGTCTGGGGGGTATTCTGGCGACGCGCTTCGGCGGCGGGGGCGGTGGCCACCATGGCCACGGGGACGGCCCTGGGGCTCATCGTCTTCCTGCTCGAATGGTTCAAGGATCAGACGGGTTGGACGATGCCGGCCATGATGGCCACCTTCTACCTGTTCCTCATCTGCTCAGCTGTGCTGGTGGCCGTGTCCCTCTTGAAACCGCAGATCCATACGGAGGAGAGCGCCGCCCTGGTATGGAAGAACCCCCTGTCGGCGCTGCGCGGACCGGCCGAGGGAAGAGGGATCGACTACCGGATCGCGGTTCGACTGGACGATCAGGTCCTGCCACGCGCGCGTGTCGGTCTGCAGCCGGT
>CAYSYY010000073.1:0-10823 GCA_964435265.1 uncultured Gemmatimonadota bacterium | reverse complement strand
GCCCGGCTTCATCAGCGATCCCACCGTGGACGAGTCGAACAACACCATTATCCTGGCCCACTGTCTCGGTACGCCCCGGATGGACGGCCCCGCCGGGCCGGCGGCGCCCTTCAAGCTGCGTACCATCATGGAGCGGGAAGAGGGGGTCGTTACCCAGGTCGGCATGCGGATCGGCGAGCACGTTACCCAGGCCCGTCTGACGGGTTTCGACACCATGCTCTGCTTCACCGGCGAGATCGTTGACGCTCCGGTCGGGCTCGAACACGACCGGGGCTGCCGCACCAAGATCGCGGTCCGGATCGACGGCGATGTCCGGACCCTCTGGCACAACTGGTCGTCCGGTCTGCACCGGGTCACCGTCTACGGGGACATTACCGACGAGCTGAGCGCTTTCTGCCGCTACACCGGCCTGGCGCTGGTGAACGAGGCGGATCCGGCGGCTTAATCCGACAGGGCTCCTAGAGGGTCTGCCGGAGCTCGTCCAGGATGGAATCCAGGCGATCGCTCAGGGCGGCTCCCTGGGTCATGGCATCAGAGAACACCTGCTGTGGATCGGTTTCCTCCCCGGGATCCATGACCTGCTCCAGCGAGGTGTGGAAGAGCTTGAAGAACTCGTGCCAGGTGTCGCTGACCTGGGTGAGGCGTTCGATCGGCTTCATGCGATTCTCCTGTCCAGAGCGTCGGTGTTCTTCCGGCCGGCGGCGGGTTCAATATGCAGCACGACAGTGCCCCGGCCGACACCATTCTTGTGTACCAGGGCCGGCACTATTCCTGCGGCGCTCCTTGCCTGTCTCCTCTTTCCGGCCGTACTCTTTCCGGGTGCCGGATGGCCGATGACCGGCCCGCAACCGTGATCGTGGAGGAAGAGCATGGAGAGTGTGATCCAGTTCATCCAGGATCTGACCGGTCTCACCGCCGCGACCCAGCAGCAGCTCTTCCTGACCCTGCTGATCCTTGTGCTGCTCGCCCTGATGCGGTCCTGGCTCCTGCAGCTGGTGCGCCGGCGGGTCGAGGACGTGGGGCATCGCTACCACTGGTCCCGCATCGTCACCTATTCGATAGTCACACTGGGTATCCTGCTCATAGCGCGGGTCTGGTTCGAGGGCATCCAGCCGCTCTTCGCCTACATCGGGATCGTGAGCGCAGGACTGGCTATCGCTCTGCACGATACGATCGCAAACCTGGCCGGCTGGATCTTCATCCTCTGGCGTCGCCCTTTCCTGGTCGGCGACCGGGTCGAGATCGGCGGGATCGCCGGGGATGTGATCGACATCCGGATCTTCCAGTTCAGCCTGCTAGAGATCGGCAACTGGGTCCAGGTCGACCAGAGCACCGGCCGCATCGTGCACGTCCCCAACGGCAAGCTGATGCGGGAGCCGCTGGCGAACTACACCAAGGGATTCCGCTACATCTGGCACGAGGTGAGCGTGCTGCTGACCTTCGAGAGCAACTGGCGCCGGGCCAGGGAGATCCTCGAACGGATCGCCGAGGAACGGGTGCACCAGCTCTCCGAGGACGCCGAGGAGCAGATCCGGCAGGCGGCCCGCCAGTACATGATCTTCTATGGCAAGCTGGCCCCGAAGGTATACCTGGCGGTCGCCGATTCGGGCGTCCGGCTCACCCTGCGCTACCTGGTCAATCCGCGCCGCCGCCGCAGCACCGAGGAGGAGATCTGGGAAGCCGTCCTGGACGCCTTCGACCATTGCGACGATATCGACTTCGCCTATCCGACGGTGCGCTACTACGATAACCGGTTCGAGGGCAAACCGGATCTGCGCCCGGGATCACCGGAACAGCGGTGACCGCCGGGCGGCACCTCAGCCGCAGAACGATATAACCACTGAACGCTTCAGCCGCAGAGCGCCTCAGCCGCTGAAGAACAGATAGGCCAGCACGATCAGCAGCACCACGATCCCCGATGAGATGACGTCCCGCCTATCCCAGCTCCTCCGGGATTCCCGGCGCTGTTCATCGCTGGTGGTCGCGAAGGTCAGCCCCTGGATCTTCTCCACGGCCGGTTCCTCGCTCAGGTAGCTGACCGCGATCATCACGATCACGCAGACGATGAAGATGAAGAGGCTGAAGTACTGGAAGTAGATATTGTTGATGAACCACAGGAAGCTGCCCTCGGTGTAGCCGGCTTCGAATCCCGCCATCTTGAGTGCCACCGGTGTATCCACTGCCAGCCGGAAGAGCCCCAGGATGAATCCGGTCACCAGTGCGGCCAGGCACCCTTTGGCGTTCAGCCGCTTCATGAACACTCCGAAGAAGAAGACCACGAAGATCGGCGGGGCCAGGTATCCCTGCACCGTCTGCAGGTAGTCGTAGAGCCCCCGCGAGCCCTGGATCACCGGGATCCAGAACAGCCCGATCACGACCATGATGGTGGTCGCGATCCGCCCGATCCAGACCAGACGGTGCTCTGAGGCCTCGGGACGGATCTTGTGGTAGAAGTCCATGGTGAAGAGGGTGGAACTGGCGTTGAACACCCCGGCCAGTGAACTCATCAGAGCCGCCAGCAGCCCCGCCACCACGATCCCGCGCACGCCTGCCGGCAGGATGTGCGCCACCATGAGGGGGAAGGCCGCCTGGCTCTGGTCGGCGATCGCCCGGCCGCCGGAGTCGATGATATGCGCGAACTCCGGCACTTTGCCCGAGAGCGCCAGCCCGAAGCAGATCATCCCCGGGATGATGAAGATGAAGACCGGGAGCAGCTTGAGAAAGGAAGCGAAGATCGAACCGCGTCGCGCCTGCTGCTCGTCGGGCGCTCCCAGGGCGCGCTGGACGATATACTGATCGGTACACCAGTACCACAGACCGATGATGGGGGCGCAGAAGAGCATGCCCAGCCAGGGGTAGTTGCCGTTGAAGTACCAGGCGATCCGCCCGGCCTCCTTCACCGGCGCCCAGGTCCCCTCCATCCCGGCCGGGATGAGCGGCTTCCAGAGGTTGAACATGTCCGAGCCGATGATGGTCCGCAGCTCCCCCCAGCCGCCGATGGCGTGCAGCCCGAACACGGTGACCAGGATCGATCCCAGGACCAGCACCAGCGTCTGCAGGGTTTCGGTATAGGCCACGGCGCGCATGCCGCCCAGCACCGTATAGAGACCGGTCAGCACGATCACCAGGATCGAGCCGATCCAGAAGCTGTTCATGACGGTGAAGCCGAGATCGAGGTGCAGCTCGGGCAGCAGGGTGCTGAAGACGATGCCGCCGGCGAAGATGCCGACCGCGATCTTGGTGAGCACGTAGGCCACCAGCGAGATGATCGAGAGGACCCAGCGGGCGGTGGGGGAGAAGCGGCGCTCCAGGAACTCGGGCATGGTGAAGACGCGCGAACGCATGTAGAAAGGCACCAGCACCCAGCCGAGCACGAGCAGGCACCAGGCGTGCAGCTCGTAGTGGGCCATGGCCACCCCGTCGGTGCAGCCCGAGCCGGCCAGCCCCACCAGGTGCTCCGAACCGATGTTGGAGGCGAAGATCGAGGCCCCGATGATGAACCAGCCGAGGTTGCGGCCGGCCAGGAAGTAGTCGTCGGGGGTGTCCTTGCCCTTCCTGATCACCCGCCAGGCGATACCCAGCAGGACGCAAAAGTAAAGCGCGATGATGATCCAGTCGAGTAGCTGCATGCTTCCCTGCGGCTTCGGGATGGGGTGGACAGTGGGATTTCACCGGATTCCGGCCGGCGGTGCAATGGGAAAATCGGTCCCGCTCCCCGCTATCGTCGGACACGAATGGCTTCCGGCGGGGCGTTGAACCGGATCTCTGTACATTCTGTAATGCAAATAATTAATGCAAGCAGTAACATGATATCAGGAGATAACGCCCCGCTCCGGTCGTGCTTGTACAGGCGTGTACCGGCCCGCTCTCAACCGGGAGGTCCCGATGGAACGCTCCAGGATTCCAACGCTGTTTGTGAGCCTGCTCCTGCTCGCCGTCGCCTCTCCCTGCACCGCTCAGGGGACTTTCCCCGGGGTGCGCTGGGAGATCGCCGAGCGACCGGAAGAGCTGGGTTTCTCCTCCGAGCGGCTGGCAGCCGCCCGTGCCTTCACCGAAGGGATAGCCACGGCGGCGGTCGTGATCGTTTCCGACGGCCGGATCGTGGCGCAGTGGGGCGATGTCGAGGGGAAGTACCTTACTCATTCCTGCCGGAAGAGCTTCCTCTCCGCCCTTTACGGCCGTTATGTCGCCGACGGCACCATCGCTCTGGACATGACCCTGGCCGAGCTCGGGATCGATGACTCGCCGCCCCTGTCGGATCAGGAGAAACAGGCCACGGTTCGGGACTGTCTGAAGGCGCGCTCGGGCGTCTTCCACACCGCCCTGGCCGAATCCGACGGCATGCATGCTCTCAAACCGCCGCGCGACTCGCTGGCGCCGGGCACGTTCTGGCTCTACAACAACTGGGACTTCAACGTTCTCGGTACGATCTTCGAACAGCGCACGGGGAAGAACATCTACCAGGCCCTCAAGGACGATATCGCCGATCCGATCGGCATGGAGCATTACGCTCCCGCCGACGGCTTCCCGATCGAGGGCGACCGCTCAACCCACTACGCCTATATGTTCTCGATCTCGGCCCTCGACATGGCCCGCTTCGGCCTGCTCATGCTCCGCGGCGGGAGCTGGAACGGGCGCCGGATCGTGCCGGCGGCATGGATCGAAGAGAGTACCGATTACTACTCCGACGCCGCCATCTACCACTCCGACGGATACGGCTACATGTGGTGGGTGGCCCACGATAACAACCGCTACCCCCATTTCCCGAACGTGACGGTGCCCGAGGGGACCTATTCGGCCCGCGGCGCGGGGGGGCATTACCTCGTGATCTTCCCCGCCTGCGATCTGGTGGTGGTGCATCGGGTGAACACCTGGGAAGGGCAGAACGTCACGCCCGCCGATTTCGGCACTTTCCTGGCGATGGTGCTCGACGCCCGGCTCGATCACTGAATCCCGGCTTTCGCCGGGTTTCACGAACACCCGCCGGGACCAGGCGCCACCCCTTGTCCCGCCGGTTCCTATCTGTTACATATGTCTGGTCTTCCGGCTGCGGTTCGGCAGCGGTCCGCACCGCGGCCCGATCGCACCGACACCGCCTGACGGGGAGGGCGCTCGATGCCGAAAGTGAATCTGTTCCGGGATTACTCCAGCACCTTCTGGGTCGCCAATGTCATGGAGCTCTTCGAACGGGCGGCCTACTACGGGATGAATTCCATCCTGGCGGGGTACCTGACCCTCGAGGTGGCCGCCGGCGGAATGGGTTTCAGCACCCAGTCGGTCGGATTCCTGCAGGGCATCGTCTACGCCTGCACCTATGTCCTGCCGATCCTGGGCGGCGCCCTGGCCGACCGCTACGGCTACCGCCGGATGCTGCTCTTCGCCTTCTCCATGCTGGCCACCGGGTACTTCGCGGCCGGGTACATGTCGACCTACGCTCTCGTCTTCCTGGCCCTGCTGGTCATGGCCACCGGTTCGGGGCTCTTCAAACCGATCATCACCGGCACCGTCGCCCGCACCACCGACGAGCGCACCTCGGGCTTCGGTTTCGGCATCTACTACTGGATGATCAACCTCGGGGCTTTCCTCGCTCCGCTGGTGGTGAGCGTGCTCAAGGGCTTCTCGTGGCGGTACGTCTTCGTGGCCTCGGCCGCCTACACCGCCCTGATGATCCTTCCCACCCTCTTCGTTTATCGCGAGCCTCCCAAACCGGAGAGCACCAAGAAGCTCAAGGAGGTCCTCTCCGGCGCCGCCGAGGTGCTGGGGGACGCCCGCTTCATGCTGATGATCGTGGTCTATTCGATCTTCTGGATCCTCTACTTCCAGAATTTCGGCTCGGTCCTCTGGTACCTGCGCGACGTGATCGACAAGGAGCCGGTGAGCACGGCCATCACGGGGCTGCTGCAGAGCATCGGGCTCCACTGGACCTTCCGTTTCGACATCGAGCACGTCACCGTGATCAACGCCGGGACCATCGTGCTGCTGCAGGTCCTGGTGAGCCGGGCGGTGGTGAACCGCAGGGCTTTACCCACCATGGTGACGGGGATGTTCCTGGGGGCGGTGGGCTTCTGCCTGCTGGCCAGCTCCCTGAATCCCTGGGTCTTCGTCGCCGGCATCGCCGTCTTCTCGATCGGCGAGATGACCGCCCATCCGAAGTACTACAGCTTCATCGGGCTGGTGGCGCCTCCCGACCGCAAGGCCGTGTACATGGGCTACGCCTTCCTCTACGGCGTCTTCGGCTCCCTGCTCGGTTCCAACCTGGGGGCGTTCATGTACGCGAAGATGATCGAACCCTTCCTGGGTTCGGCCACCATCGGGGGAAGGGTCACTGTCTTCTGGCTCATCTTCGCGGTCCTGGATGTCATCGCCGCCGGCGGGCTGGTGCTCTTCTTCCGCAAGTTCGGCGAGGACACACCCGAAACGCGTCGCAAGGCGACGCAGGCCATGAAACTGGTCTACACCCTCATCGGCCTGCTCGGGGTGGCTTTTCTGATCATGGGGCTTTCGGCCTCACCGGTGCAGTACCGGACCGTGGTGCAGTCGCTGATCTTCCTGCTGCTAGGGGCCGGAGGCATCCTGATCAACCGCCGGAGCACCGAATCGGCGCAATGATGGGTCGAATCCACCGCCCCGGCCCGGCCGGATCCGGCGGTCTCCTCGGTTCACTGGCGATCGCGGCCGCCGCAGCGATCGGTCTGTACCCGCTGCCGGTCCGGGCGCAGGGCGGGGTGTCGACCCGGTCCATCCGGACCGTCACGGTGCGCCGGGTGGCATCGCCGCCCGTACTCGACGGCCGCCTCCCCGACGCCGAATGGCCGGCCGGCACTTTCCAGAGCGGGCTTGAGCAGCTCCGGCCGCACAACGGTGAGCCGGCTGTCGCCGATCTGTTCGCGGCGGTGGCCTCGGACGGGGCAGCCCTCTACGTGGCCTTCCGTGCCCCCCTGCCTGGCGGGGCGGCTCCGGTCGCCTCGGTGACCGGCCGGGACAGTGGTTCGCTGGCCGATGATGACGTGGTCGGGATCGTGATCGACACCTTCGGGGACGGCCGCAGCGGTTTCGTCTTCTATGCCAATGCCCTGGGAACCCAGGCCGATGTGCGGGTGGCCAATGACGCCGAGACACTCGATTTCACCTGGGACACCGAGTGGCAGGTCGTCACCGCGGTGGGGGAGGAGGCGTGGACGGCGGAATTCATGATCCCCTTCCGGGCAATCTCGTATGCTCCGGCGCTGACGACCTGGGGTTTCAATTTCGGCCGCCACTATCCCCCCTTGCTGGAAGAAGCCTGGTGGAACGGTCCGGTCGAAAAGAGCTTCCACGTCTCGCGCAACGGCCGGCTCGAGGGGGTGCCGGTCCCCGAATCCCTGACGCCGATCTCGGTGACGCCTTATCTTGCCCTTCGTCATGCCGAAACTGCCTACGGGCAGTTCAGAAGCGGGTGGCACTACGACGGAGGGGCCGATATCGAGAGTGATCTGGGGCCTGCGGTCACCTTCAACGCCACTCTCAATCCCGATTTCGCCAGCGTGGAGGGTGACCGGGAACAGATCAACCTGTCCCCCTTCGAACTCTCCTTCCCCGAGAAGCGGCGCTTCTTCCTGGAAGGGAACGATCTGTGGAGTAATCGGATCCAGACCTTCTACACCCGCCGGATCGGGCAGATCGACGGCGGAGCGAAGCTGGTCGGCCGCAGTGGTCCGAACACCGTCGCAGCTCTGGCGGTGCGCGAAGCGACCCTGCACGATAATCCCGAAACGGCGGCCGAGGAGTACCGTGAAGGGGCCACCTGGGGAGTCTTGCGGCTCCGGCGCGATGTGTTCGAGAACAGCACCCTCGGGCTGATCGGTGTGAACCGGCACGGCCCCGGCGGTGAGACGGGGGCGCTCGGGAGCGACATGTTCCTCAACCTGCCCGGCGACTGGTATGTAACCGGACAGGCGGTCGTGTCGTGGCCCGATCCGGGGTTCGCCACCGGAGCGTATTTCCTGCGGGCCGAACGCAAGACCGACGTCTACGATTACCACCTGCGCTATACCGAGCTGGGGGAGAGGTTCCGGGACAACGTCAATGCGGTCGGGTACATTCGCGATGATGACCGGCGCGAACTCGATGCCTCCGCCGGCTAGACCTGGTACCCGCGCGGGGGCGCCCTCCAGTTCCTCGAGTCCGATTCGAATTACAATGTCTACTGGAGCCGGGTGAACGGGAAGCTGAGGAACTGGGAGATCCAGCAGTCGTGCGATCTCTACCTGCGCAACGACCTGAGTCTTGCTTACGAGGTCACCGTCGAGAACCAGGAACCCGACGTGCACTTCGACCGCCACTACTTCAACCGCCAGCACACTCTCACTCTCGGCTACCGGACCGAGGAGTGGGCGAGTACGAGCCTGAATTATTCCTGGGGACGCTGGCAGGACTCCGACCTCGTCATCTGGGATGTCTCGGTTAACCGCCAGCTCCTCGAACGCCTCACAGCCACCTATTCCTTCCTCGATCTCCGGCTCGAACCCGATCCGTGGGAGGAGGATACGCAGATCCATATCCTGCGGCTGGAGTACGCCTTCACTCCCGATCTCTACTGGCGGGTGTTCGCCCAGACCAGCAGCGGCTCCGACCGGGTGTATCTCTATTCCGTCTTCGGCTGGCGCTACCGGCCGCCTTTCTCGGCCGTTTACCTCACCTGGACGCGCGATGAGGTCCTCGGCGCCGATCCCCACCCCATCCTCTTCCTCAAGGTCAGCTACCAGTTCGGGGAGGGATAGTCCGTCCGAGGACGGCGGGACCGGGAATATTCCGGATCGGCTGGCTCACGGGCCGGATGAGCACTCAGAAAGTGCGAAAGGAGCCCCGCCTGAGTGGAAACCGACCGGCGGAGCGGGATACAATCTACGCTGGTTGTCCGGGATCATCCCCGTGAAGAGGAGAACTCGATGAAACGGTGCATCCGGTTGCCATCGTTGACTCTGATGACGGCCCTGGTCTTCCTTCCGGTCACGATCGGGGCCCAGGAGAGCGGTCCGGACGATCCCTATCGTGAGTACCGTCTCCTCCTGGGAAACCTGACCGAGATCGAGATCGCCGCCACCACCGGGCATACCCTGAACAAGGTCTTCTCCGATCTATACTTCCGGGGTTTCGGGCCAACCCTGCCGGAGAAGATCCGGCCGGTTACCGATATCCTCTGGCAGGTATTCTGGACCTTCACCTTCACCATGTGGCCGCACGACATGGGGCACTGGGTCAGGGCGGACGAGATCGGCGGACACTTCCTCGTTCACGGCTACGCTTTCCCCTTCCCGCACGCCGATATGAACCTGCCCTCGGTGCTCGCACCGGGGGAGGGAACCCTCACCTCGACGGGGGGATTCGAGGTCAACCACCTGATGGCCTACCGGACCCACCGCGACTACTACCAGCGCGGCTACGCGTTTGCCGACGAACTCGTCCACTCCTTCATCCAGCAGACCCATATCCCCTCCTATGCCTTCCTGTTCACTCCGGCCAGAGCCACCGAGCCCGGTACCTGGACCGAGACCGTCGGAGATCCGGTGGAGTCGGTACTGTCGATCTATCAGGATCGCACCGGACGTCCGGCCATCCAGCCCGACGGTTCGGTCGATCCCGAGCTGGTCAGCCTTTACCGGGAGACTATCTGGATCGGGCTGTTCTGGACCCTGCTCGATCCGACCCTTCACCGGAGCCTCAAGGCCTTCGGGGCGGACCTGTACCGGGAGCACGGCCTGATGCGTTCACAGATGTGGGGGAACGACCGGTTCGCCTGGATGCCGGGGACCCGCTTCCACATCTCCCCACTCGGGTATGAGCTCTACCTGCTCGGCTATCTGCGCCTGCGGGACCGGTTCGGCGTGGTCTACCTCAAGGGGGGGCGGCCCTTCCGTAACCTGGGCTTCGGGATAGATCTGCCCGACCTGTTAGAGACCGGGCGGTTCTCTCTAGGTCTGGCCGCAGATCTCTGGGATCAGGATCTCTACGGGCCGGGAGCGGCGGCAACGATGACGGCCGGATTCCGTCTCAATCCGAAACTCAGGCTGGAGGTGAAGGGGAACTGGAAGGACCGCGGCTACCTCATCGGTAGGCGGATCGAGCAGTCCGTCACCCTGCTGGCCGGCTTCTCCTATCGTTTCTGAAGCCGGAGCCACGCTGGCGGGACACGTACCCCCTCGATCTGAAGCAGGTTCCTCGCAAATCTGAAGATGCCTGACGGATGCACTTATACCGGCACCTTCGGCCCCCGACCGGGTACTCCTGCCTTTCTCGGCCGCTATACTTGAGATCTGGCGATTCCGCCCCGTTTCATTCCTCTCAGATACGAAAGGTAATCCCGGTTCATCTTCTTCCACCGCCGGATGATGGCCTTGGCCTGCAGCGTGATGACAGAGTCACGCAGTGAGGGAATCCGGAATCCCGAGACGAAAGATGTAGCCACACTCCGGGTGGTCTCGAAGAAGATATTGAGCGAGCTGTTCATGAGACCGAGATAAGAATAGAAGTCCTGGAACGCCCCCAGGGCGCCTTCCTGGAGTTCGGCGGGAGTGAAATGCCGGGGGCGGAAGACCGCGTGCATGCCGTCGTAGTACTGCCACATGCGGTGCAGTAGTCGGTTCTCACGCTCCATCCGCTGATAGAAAGCTGTCCCCGGCAGGGGGGTAAGGATCATGAACTGGACCGAACTGAGTCGGTTCTTCCGGCAGAAGGATGAGGTCTCGCGGAAGACCGGAGCGTGATCCTCGTCGCTGCCGAACATGAACATGCCGTGAATGCTGATACCGATCTCGCGGAAAATCCGGATCGCCGTTAGGACGTCC
>CAYSYY010000072.1:0-10887 GCA_964435265.1 uncultured Gemmatimonadota bacterium | reverse complement strand
ACCAGGGTGTCGATCTCATGTTCGATCCGGGTGAAATCGTCGCTGTCCATGCGCACGTAGTTCCAGTCGATGAACTTCTGTCGCAGGTCGTAGAAGGAACGGCGGGCTTCGTCCTTGTTCGCGAAGGTGAAATCGGTCCCGAGGATGGCGCAGATCTTCGCTATCACGTGGGCCTGACGGTCGGGATGGGTGGCGGCGTCCACCTCGTCGAAGGCATTCTGCTGCAGGTAGACGGCGTCGACGAACTCCGATTTGAGGAAGATGATGAAATCCTCGATCGAGGTGCCTTCCTCGCCCACCACCATCATCATCTGGTGAACCTCGGTTCCCTTGCGCAGGAAATCCCGGGCCGTCGCCACGTGTTCGACGGGCACGGCGCTGGTGTACTTCGACCAGCTCTCGAGCGGGTGGATGGCCGGATAGCGCCGGGCGTCGGAGCGCTCGCGGGAGAGCCCGTGGAAGGCGCCGACCACCTTCAGGGTGGACTGCGTCACCGGCTCCTCGAAGTTCCCGCCCGCCGGACTGACCGTGCCGCCGATGGTGAGGCTGGCGATCTCGCCGGTGTCGAGCTCGACCAGTCCGGCCCGCTCGTAGAACTGGGCGATCCGCGATTCGAGGTAGGCGGGGAAGGCCTCCTCACCGGGGATCTCCTCGAGCCGGCCCGACATCTCGCGCATCGCCTGAGCCCAGCGGCTGGTGGAGTCGGCCAGGAGCAGGACATTCAGGCCCATCTGCCGGTAGTACTCGCCCAGGGTGGTGGCGGTGTAGACCGAGGCCTCACGGGCCGCCACCGGCATCGAGGAGGTGTTGGCGATGATGATGGTGCGTTCCATCAGCTTCCGGCCGGTACGCGGGTCGGTCAGTTCGGGGAACTCGCGCATCGTCTCGACGATCTCGCCGGCCCGCTCCCCGCACGCCGCGATCACCACGATGTCCACCTCGGCATGGCGGCTGGTGATCTGCTGCAGCACCGTCTTGCCCGCGCCGAAGGGGCCGGGGATGCAGTAGGTGCCGCCCTTGGCGACGGGGAAGAAGGTGTCGATGATGCGCACGTTGGTGGTGAGCGGTTCGACCGGCATTAGCTTGCGCCGGTAGTTCGTGATCGGCACCTTGACCGGCCACTCGAACTGCATCGAGAGCTCGCGGGTCGCGCCCCGCTCGTCGCGTACGGTCGCGATCGTATCCCGGACCGAGTACTCCCCGGTCGCGACGATGTCTACGATCTCCCACTCCCCCGGCAGGTAGAAGGGGGCGAAGATGAAGTGGGTGAACTGCGTCTCGGGGACATGGCCGAGGCGGGAGCCGCCCCGCACCCGGTCCCCCGCCGACACCAGCGGGGTGAAGGGCCAGCGCCGCTCGCCCAGGGCATCGAGGATGATGCCCTTGGGCAGGAAGAAGCCGTACTGCGCCGCCAGTTCCGGCAGCGGGTTCTGCAGACCGTCGAAGATCTGCATCAGCAGACCGGGACCGAGCTGGACCGAGAGGAGTTCACCGGTGAACTCCACCTCATCGCCGATCCGGAGACCTTTGGTGCTCTCGAAGACCTGCAGGTACGCGCGGTTCCCCTGGATCCGGATCACCTCGGATTTCAGCCGCTGTTCACCCTGGGTGGCGAAGCCCACCTCGTTCTGGGCGATACTGCCCTCGAACTCCACGGTGATCATGTTGCCGCTGATGCCCGCGATCACGCCTTTTTGCTGGTTCATTCTCGTATCCCGCTCACTTCCTGGAACACCTGTCGGCCCCGTTCCGGGTCGAAGAGCGCCAGCCGGCGCAGGATCTGGAGCTTCAGGTGATAGAGGATCAGGAATGCAAGGTCGAAATGGTGATCCCGCTCCAACTCGTCGAGGAACCGCCAGCGGTGTTCGAGCAGATTCCGCTCCGCCTCCAGCGGATCGGGGCCCCGGACGAGGGTGGGGGGAAAGGCGGTGGGAGTGTACTCGTCGCCCTTCCGGCGGGCCTCCCGCCAGGCGGCCAGATCGGTGCGCAGGGCGTGCTCGAACGCGCGGCAGGTGCGGATGAGTGCGGGAACGCCGCGGTCCTCCCGGGAGGTGTCGAAGAGATCGAGGGCGGCGAGGATACGGTACTCGGCCGGACGCATCCACTTGCGCGCCTCGTCGAGGAACTCCTCGACCCTGAGCGGCAGACCGCCCTCGAACGAGAGCATCGGGAGCTGGGCGATGAGGTAGTAGAATTTATCCATCCGCCCCGTCCAGGATCTCCTTGAGCCGCGGCTGGAGATACATCCGCAGCAGTCCGGCGATGCTCTCGTCGGTGCAATCGTACCAGGCGTCCTCACCCTCGCGGCCGATCCGGAAGCCGTGGGCGACCTCGTCAGACACCGTCAGGGTGACGGTGTCCTTCAGATCTTCCCCGAGGGCGGCGAAGAGCTGCTCTTCCAGGGCCGCTCGATCGCTCTCGCTCAAGACGATCTCGATCCCGGCGCCCTCTCCCCAGGCCTCGACGAGCCGCACGATCATCTGCCGCAGGGTGTCGGGGCTCAGTGCGGAGGCGACGCTGCGCCGGAGGACGCGGTCGAAGAGGTCGGCGATCCGGCTCTTCAGGAGCAGTTCGCCATCACGGGCCGCCTGCCGCAGCGCCAGCTCACCGCTCTCCTGCAGCCGGTCGGATTCGGTACGGGCCCCGGCGACGATCTTCTCGGCCTCGGTCCGGGCGGCGGCGATGATGCCGTCGGCCTCGGCCCGGGCTTTCTCGAGCAGCTCCTCCGACGTGCGGCGGGCCTCTTCCACGCCCTCCTGCCGGAGCTTCTCTATCAGATTGCCTAACTGAACGTCCATGCGCTCTTCCCGTCCGTCTGGCAGGGCTGGTTAATAGGGACCCTGTATTGTAGCCGTCCCCCGCGGCATCTCAACAGTACCGAAGCTGCGGGGGGAATATAATCCGAACCGCCGGTTTGCTCTACCCCTCGAACGATATCTAGATTGACGGACCGGGGGCCGTGACACAGCATGCAGGTCGGCCGAAGGTGGGTCGTACCGCCGGGACAGGAGGGGCGGTACCGGACAGGCAACCGGAGAGAGAGGGATGAGGGCACTCAGCGCGTATGGGGGGGTATCACGGGTTCCGTTCCTGAGCCTGTCGGTCACCCTCGCGGCTTCGGGAACGGCGGCCGCCGCCTGGGAGGGGCATTTCGATACGGGCCATGCGATCCTGGCCGCGGTGGCGCTCGTGGCGCTGCACATCGCGGTCAACGTGCTGAACGAGGTCAGTGACGCGCGCACCGGGATCGATGCACAGACCGAACCGACGCCGTTCTCGGGGGGGAGCAAGACGATCCCCTCCGGACGGCTCAGCCGCCGCCGGGCGCTGTTCTACGGTCTGGTCTGGGCCGCGGTGGGGCTCGCCATCGGGATCTGGTTCCTGCTGCGTCTGGGCTGGATCGTCCTGCCCTTCATCGTGCTCGGGGCGGTCCTCGTCCTGAGTTACTCCGATGTCCTGGCCCGGCTCATGGTGGGTGAGGTCGCCGCCGGCCTGGGGCTCGGCGCACTGGCGGTGCTGGGAGTGGCGACGATGCAGGACGGCTCGGTCCCTCAGGCCGCGATCGCGGCCGCCCTGCCGGCCTTTTTCATGACCTTCAACCTGCTCCTGCTGAACGAATTCCCCGATGAAGCGGCCGATCGGGCCGGCGGCCGGCGCCATCTTGTGATCGTGCTCGGGCGCCCCGGAGCCGCCATCGTCTATACCGTCGCAGCCGTTCTGACGCCGCTCTCGATCCTGACGGCCGTCTTCGTCGGCTGGCTCCCCTGGCCGGCCCTGGCGGCGATGCTCCCCTCGATCCTGCTGATCGGGCCGCTGCGCTGGGCCCTGAGGAGCCCGCACGAACCGGTGCCGGTGCCGGCCCTGGCCGCCAATGTGATGTGGATCCTCGCGACCAATACGGCCCTGGCCGGCATGCTCCTCCTCGCGACGATCTAGTGACCTGTCACGCCACACCTGTCGTATTCGAGCGGCGCTGCATCCCGGCCGGCGGCTCCGGTTCGATCGACGGCGGTTCAGGGAGGGCGAAAGGTCAGGACGGTTCAGCGTCCCCGCAGGGTGAATTCCACCCTCTGGGTGATGCGGACCGCGACCGGGGCGTTGCGGAGTTTGGCCGGGCGGTACTTCCATTTCATGATGGCCTCGATGGCCTTGTCCTCGAAGATGCCCGGCGGCGTGGCGCTGACGACATCGGCGGCGGTGACATCACCGTTGATATCCACCACGATCCGCAGTTCCACGAATCCTTCGACCCGCCGCGATCGGGCCTGGGGCGGGTAGTCGGGCATGACCATACGCACCAGCACGGGCGCTTCCTCCCAGGCGGTGTGGATGGTGTTCCGCCCGGTATCCCCCTGGCCGTTCCGGCCGCCGCCCAGGGCGGGAGGGGCCGACGGCGGGGGGAGGTCGACGCTCAGATCGGTGTCCGGGATGGTGACGTCGGCGGGAACGTCTTCGTCGAGGGTGGGCAGAGGCATCCGCGGCCGCGTAGGGGCGGGTGGAGCCCTGAGCTGGTTGGTCTCGGGGATCTGCTCGATATCGATTATCTCGATCCCGTCGCCGCCGCCCCGCGACTTCGGCTCGAAGGTCGTGCTGGTCAGGAACACCAGGGTGATCAGAGCGAGGCTCAGGGAGAGACCCTGATAGTATGCAGGGCCTGCCTCCCTGCGCAGGTCGTATTTCGGATTCCGCCAGTCAGACATGACCAGAGCCTCCTGCTCTGCCTATGAAACGTAAGCAGGGGTTCTCCGGTTTATGCGCAAGCGCAATATTCTACCGGTCCTTGAATCGCCAGTGCGGGCGGTAGTTGGAGCGCGGCATCTCGCCGGTCAGACCGAGCCGGATCATCTCGATGGGGATCGAGTTCTCGCACAGCACGGCGTCGTGGAACTGCCGGTCGGTCATGCGCCCGGAATCCACCAGCTCGGCGTGCAGGGCCCGCAACTGCCAGCCGCCCACGAGGTAGGCGCACTGGTAGAGCGGACCGTACGCTTCACCCACGTAGCGGCGCACCTCGCTGGTGGCGCCGTCCCGCTCGTGTCCGACCCGCTCGACCAGGAAGTCGATCATCTCCTGCGGGCTCATCTCCCCGAGGTGGAAACCGAGCGAGACGATGATCCGGGCGCAGCGGTGGATGCGCCAGAAGAGCATGCCGATCCGGTTCTCCGGGCTCTGCGGGAAGCCGCGGTCCCACAGCAGCATCTCCCAGTGCAGCGCCCAGCCTTCCACCAGGAAGGCGGTACTGAAGGAGCGTCGCCAGGGGCGATGCCGCTCGGCGGCGAAGCCCTGCAGGTGATGCCCCGGGATCAGCTCGTGCTGCACGGTGGCGCGGGAGAAATGGATGTTGTTCCCCCGCATGCTCATGATCTTCTGCTCGTACGTCATCTCATCGGTCGGGAAGGAGACGTTGATCCGCTGCCCGCCGTAGGTGAAATAGGGATTCACGAGCTGGTTCTCGGCGCTCATCATCTCGATCCGCCAGGTCTCGCGGCACAGCTCGGGGATGGTCACGAGCTCGTGGGCGTCGAGGAAGGCGATGGCTTCTTCGGCCAGCGCCCGGATGAGGCTGTCCTGTTTCCCCGGAGCCACGTGCAGGGTCTTGACGTGTTCGATCGCGGCGTGCCAGTCGTCACCGAAGCCGAGCTCGCGGGCGGCCCGGATGAGTTCGCTCTCGCACCACTGGTACTCTTCCCGGGCCAGCTCGATCAGTTCCTCGGGGGAGTAGGGGATCATCTCGTAGGCGAGCTCGTCCAGGAGCGCCTCGCGCCCGATCGGATCGCCGATGATCGGGTCGGGTTCTCCCTCCTTGGCGCCGAGGATCTTCTCGCGCAGGAACTTCACGTAGTCCTTCAGCGCCTGATCGGCCCTGGTCCAGGAATCCCGGGCCCACCAGTTGAACATCGGCTGGTACCCGCCGAAGTAGTCGAACCAGCCCTTCAACGTCCGGATGAGCTGGGTCGTCAGCCGGCTCGCCCGCAGCACCACCGGTTTGGGGATGAAGAAATCCCCCTCCGCCCCCGCCGCCTTCAGGCTGTCCTGCAGGGCCTTCTGGAGATCCGTGACCTGGGTCACCATCGCACTGAGCCGGGCCGCCGCCTGCTGCGGATCGAGCGGCTCCATGCGCCGGCGCGACTCCTCGAGTTCGACGATCGTCGCGGCGAACGGCATGAGCGGCACGGTCTCCTCGAAGCGCACGCGGTCGTGCTCCAGGCGGGCCAGCTCCCGGTCGAGGTGATTGCGCATGAGCAGCCAGTCGATACGGCCGTAGAGCCCCATGGCGTTGAAGTCCACCTCCTCGAGCCGCCGGCGCCATTCGGTGTAGAGCCGCTTCAGCCGTTCCAGTCGTACGGGTGATATCTCGATCGAGTAGAACCGCTGCAGCCCCGCCCGGTCGGTGGCGTATCGCTCGATGAACCCCCGCATCTCGCTCGGCTCGTCGAAGGCCGGTTCCTGCACCGTGCGGGAGCGGCCGCCGGCGCCGGTCGCCAGCCCGGCGGACCTTCCGACCGGGAGGAGGATGCAGGCGGCGAGCAGTCCGGGGATCAGTCGGGAGACGATGGTCGGGGAGGGGGTTCGTCGCATGACGGGTTCTCCGTTTCGGTGCGGTCGGTGACGGTCGTTCCCGGGAGCGTTCCTCCGGTTCCCTCATGGAAGATCCATTTATCGAGGATCTCGAAAACCGTCTCCCGCTTGATGGGTTTGCTGATGTAGTCGTTCATCCCGCTCTCGAGACAGGTTTCCCGGTCCCCTTTCATGGCATGCGCCGTCATGGCCACGATCGGCACGGTGGCGCCCTACTCGCGCAGGACCCGGGTCGCTTCGAGACCGTCCATCTCGGGCATCTGGACATCCATGAAGATGAGGTCGACAGCCTCGGGAGCGGCCGTGAACCGCTCCACCGCCTCGCGGCCGTTGCCGGCCACTTCGACGGAGTAGCCGGCCTTGGTGAGCATCAGGACGGCCAGCTTCTGGTTCACCGGATTGTCCTCGGCCAGCAGGATGCGCACCGAGTGCTTGATCCGCTCCCGCACCGAGTACTGCGTCAGGACCTCGGCTGGTTCGGCCGGCCGGCCGCGGGCGGCCTCCCGGGTCTGACCGAGCACGCTCTCCATCATCTGGAAGAGCTTCTCCCGCCGGAATGGTTTGCCCAGGAAGCCGTTGAAACCCGCCCTGGCGCTGCGGCTGGCATCCCGGTCCATGAGCGAGGACAGCGCGATCAGGGGGATCGTCGCCCACGGTTCCGTTCCCGCTCTGATCCGGCTGGCCAGGTCGTACCCGCTCACTCCGGGCATCTGGATGTCCAGCACGGCGATGTCGAATGGCCGGCCGGCGGCGTTAGCCCGGGCCAGCTCGGCCAGGGCGGCGTCGGCGTTCTGCTGCGCCGTGACCACCATGCCGGCCAGCTGGAGGGCGTGCTGCAGGATATCGAGGTTGGTCCGGTTGTCGTCCACGATCAGGGCGCGGGCGCCCTCCAGGGAAACACTCGTGATCCGCTCCCGGAGCCGCTCTTCCACCCGCTCGAACCAGGCGGTGAAGTGGAAAGTGCTCCCCTCTCCCGGGGCGCTCTCGGCCCAGACCTCTCCCGCCATCATCAGGGAGATCTGCCGGCAGATCGACAGCCCGAGACCGGTTCCGCCGTACTGGCGGGTAGTGGATCCGTCGGCCTGGCTGAACGGTTCGAAGATGGCGGCGAGCTTCTCGGCGGGGATGCCGATTCCGGTATCCCGGACCGCGGCGTGCAGTTTCACCCGCGATCCGGTGTCCTCTTCCAGCGCGAGGGAGAGTTCGATCTCGCCGGCGTCGGTGAACTTGGCCGCGTTGCTCATGAGGTTGGTCAGGACCTGCCGGTAGCGGCCGGGATCGCCCCGCACGAACGCCGGCAGATTCTCGTCGATGCGGCAGAGGATCTCGACCGGTCTGGTCCCGACGCGCGGCCGCACGAGTTCGCAGATATCGTACGCCATGATCTCGGGATCGAAGTCGACGCTCTCGAAATCGAGCTGCCCGGCCTCGATCTTGGAGAAATCGAGGATGTCGTCGATCAGTGCGAGCAGGGCCTCGCCGCTGCGTTTGATCGTCACGGTGAAATCGCGCTGTTCCCCGGAGAGCTCGGTGTCCAGCAGCATGTCGGTGAAGCCGATCACCGAGTTCATGGGGGTGCGGATCTCATGGCTCATGTTGGCCAGGAACTCGCTCTTGGCGGTATTGGCCGCTTCGGCCGCCGCCCGGGCCCGGAGCATTTCGGTGATGTCCACGAAGCTCTCGACCAGGTGAGGCCGGGAGCGCAGGATGGCCGGCTGCACGGTCTTGAGGATCGGCAGCTCGCGGCCGTCGAGGGTGAGCAGGACGCACTCGATGTGATCCACCTTCTGCCCCAGGTCGCAGATCGGGCAGGCGCCCCGTTGATGGGGGCAGATGAACTCGTGGCAGACCTTGCCCATGATCTCATCCCGCGGTCCGCCGATCAGCGCCGCTGCGGCCGGGTTCATATCGGTGATCCGGCGCGTTTCGGTATCCACCACCACGATCCCGGCCGGCAGGGAGTCCAGGATCGAGCGCATGAGTTCCTCGGAATGATTCAGCCGCTCCCGGCCCAGGCGGCGTTCGATGGAGCGGGCGATCCGTTCGGCGACGGCGTGCAGGAGATCCCCCTCTTCCCGGATGAAGGGTCCCTCTGCGGCCTCGGGGAACTTCTCCCGGTACCCCGCCTCGAGACAGCCTTCCCCGCCCTCGGCGACGGTGAATCCCCGGCGCAGGCGCCACGGCGTGTCCTCGAATCCGGACGAGACGAACTCCCGGCCGGCGTAGACGATCCGTCCCCAGGCGGCCTCGGGATACTGCAGGGCGGGGGGGATGAGATCGACGATCCCCTGCAGGATCTCATCGAGCGAGAGACCCGGTCGCTCCAGCAGTTCGGAGATGGCGTACAGGCAGGCGAGTTCCTTGATCCGCTCCCCGAGCCGGTTCTCCAGCTCGGCCACGCGTTCCCGGAGCCGTTCGTTCTCCCGTTCCCCTTCGGGTGCGGTCATGATATCGGTCGGGCCTCCCCCGCCCGCTCCAGCCTGGTCGGGTATACCCGGGGATTATCACAGGATTCCCGGGGGGAGCCAACCTGCAAAGAGGGGAGACCGGTTCTCAGGCCACCAGTTCGGGAACCGAAGTACGTACGGTGAAGCGGGGCGGGTTCTCGATAAGCTTCTTCACCGCGCACTGCTCCGCCGCCCGCCGTACGGCTTCGGCATACTTCTCGGGGAACTCGGGGGGGAGCTGGATGTCGAGTTCGATGGCGTCGATCATGCGCGTCACGGGATTATGCCGCATCCGCTGGACGATCCGGATGTTGTCGTGCGCAAGGCCGCGCTTCTGGCAGAATCCGGCCACGTAGATACCCGCGCAGGTGCCCAGTGAGGCCAGGAAGAGGGTGAACGGCGCCGGGGCCGTACCGTCCTGGTTGGTCTCGATCATCATGGTGCCGGCCCGGGCATCGACCCTGCCGCCCCCTGGCATCGTGATGGTCATCTCCATTTCTGTTCCCTTCTGTGGTGTGATGGAAACTGACTATTATTTAGTAATTTATAAAATATACGAATATACGCCAGGAGAATCCGCACGGATTCACGACCAGGTCCGCCGGCTGCCGGCCTATTACTTCACGTTATGATCTGCTCCCAATGCGGCCGGTTGCCTCCCGGCGGCATGCCTGATACTTTGTGCTCGCGTTCGTGGGGCAGCCGCCGACCGGGCCGCGGCCGGGCCCCGACGACGGTGCGGGGACCTGAATACGCCCGCGCGAAGAAAGGTACTCACCTGTGAAGAGATCACGCATCCGGGACGCGTCCCGCCCAAGGAGAATGACGATGAGGTGTCGAACTGTACTGCTCGCCCTTGCCCTGACCGGCCTGACCGGAGCCACCGTCGGAGCTCAGCTCAATCCCGGCTACAACTGGACCTTCCTGCCCGCCTCGATCATGGACGAAATCATCGGCGAGGCCTCGGGGGAGACGGCCTGGAACACCATCATGGAGACGGGCGGATACAACAAGGACCGCCTGAGCGATGAGTATGCCGGCACCTTCTATGAATCGCAGTACATCTACGACCAGCTCGTCCGCTACGGCTTGCCCGGGGCCGAGATCGTGCGCTTCCCCGGCGGACGGGTGTGGGATGCCATTACCGGCGAGCTGTGGGAGACCCACCCGATACGGCAGAAGCTGGCCTCCTATCGCGATATGACGGCGATGCTGGCCCAGGGGAGCAGCTCGGCCGATGTCAACGCCGAGCTCGTCTGGGTCGGCCGCGGAACCCCCGAGGAGATCGAACAGGCCGACGTGGACGGCAAGATCGTGGTGACCGAGGGATCGATCAACTCGGTGCACAGCACCGCCTGCCTCCAGCACGGCGCGCTGGGGGTGATCTGCATCATGAACTCCCGTCCCTACTTCGATCCGATCCAGATCCCCTGGTCCTCGATCGGCGGCCGGGGCGGCGGTGAAACGAAGTTCGGGTTCTTCATCCCGGTACGCGAGGGGGACATCCTCAAGCGGCGCCTGCTGGCCGGGGAGCGTATCACCGTGCACGCGCTGGTGGAGACCACCACCCTGCCGTACGATCTGCAGGATCCGGTCTGCTTCATCCCCGGCACCGATCCCGACGCCGGCGAGATCATCCTCTCGGCCCACCTCTTCGAGGGCATCACCAAGCAGGGGGCCTGCGACAACAAGTCGGGGAGCGCAGGGATCCTCGAGGTGGCCCGGGTGCTGCACACCCTCATCGAGCAGGGGCGCATCCCGCGCCCAACCCGCACCATCCGCTTCCTGTGGGGACCGGAGTTCTCCGGGACCGGACCGTGGGTGCAGGCCAACCGCGACCTCATGGAGAGGACCCTGTGCA
>CAYSYY010000071.1:0-10934 GCA_964435265.1 uncultured Gemmatimonadota bacterium | reverse complement strand
CGCGGGATTGTCTCCGGAGCCCGGCCCCTGTACTTTCGCTCACGCCCGTAGGATACCGGAGATCGCTTCAGCACAGGGGCCGGGCTCCGTATCCCCGTGGCGGGATCCTTCCCCCCGCCCGGCCCCCGTACTGTCACTCACGGCCACAGGCACCGATCGGAGAGACGCTCCGGCTGCGGATCGCACGGGCACCGGCCTCCATTCATTCGGGGAGGGGTGGGGCATCATGATCCAATCCCCCGTGAGCCCGGGTGAGGCGGCCACGGCATAACGCGCTCTGGTTCCCTACAGGCGCGCGTGGAGCCGTGGCCGCCTCGGCCGGGCTCACTTCCCGCAAGCGCGCGTGGAGCCGCAGGCACCGCTCCCGGGCGTCATCACATCACAACCCCAGGTCGGAACGCAGCCGCGTCCAGAGGGCGGACAGAGCCCGGGCGGCGGGGGCGTCGGGCGTCGCGGTGACCGGACGGCCCGCCACCACCGCCCGGATCACCTCTTCGTCCCAGGGGATCGAACCGGCGATCGCGAGTCCGCGTCCGGCGCAGAAGCGTTCGATCTCAAGGGTTCCATCCGGGTAGAGATCGGTCTTGTTGAGACAGACCGTCGCCGGCAGCTTGAAATGGCGGACCGTCTCGACGATCCGCTCGAGATCGTGGATCCCGGCCAGGCCGGGTTCGGCCACGATGAGGGTGGCATCGGCACCGGTGATCGAGCTCACGACGGGGCAGCCGATGCCGGGCGGACCATCGGTGAGCATCAGATCGCATCCATCCGCTTCCGCCGCCCGGCGGGCCATCTGACGCACCGCCATGACGAGCTTGCCGGAGTTCTCGGCGGCGGGCCGCAGGGTGGCATGGAAGAGAGGTCCCCGGGAAGTGGCGGAGCGCAGCAGCCGGCCCGTAGTCTCTTCCTCCAGGCTGATCGCCGCCTCGGGGCAGGCGTAGAAACAGGCGGCACAACCCTCACAGGCCAGGGGATCGATCTCGACCGGTTCCCCGACCGGAGTGGTGATCACGGCGCCGAAGCGGCAGACCGTGGCGCACGAGCCGCAGTCGGTGCAGATTGCCGGATCGATCCGGGCGGTCTTCCCGCTCCGGAAAGCGTGCTCCTCTTCGATCCGGGGGTCCAGAAGCAGAGCGAGGTTGGCGGCATCCACATCGGCGTCGGTCACGACTATCCGGAGGGGAGGGCGTTCCGAGGCCGCGAGATGGACCAGGGCGGCCGTCACGGTGGTCTTGCCGGTGCCTCCCTTGCCGCTCAGGATGACCAGCTCCTTCATGGCCGGTCTCCGGCGGCGATCCGGGCCAACCGGGCGGGCAGGCCGGCGAAGAGGGGGACGAGTTCGGGGACGATCTCGACCAGGGATATCCCCCGGGCGGTCCCCGCCGCGATCTCCCGACTGAAGGGGATCCGCAGGGCGATCTCGAGTCCGGTCCCGGCGCAGAATCGATCCACCTCCTCATAACCCGTCCCGTCCCGGTTCACGATCACGGCCGCCGGCAGACGCAGAGCGGTGACGACTTCGGCGATGAGCCGGAGATCGTGCAGGCCGAAGGGGGTGGGTTCGGTCACGAGCAGGGCGGCGTCGGAACCGCGCATGGCCTCCACCACCGGACAGGTCGTGCCGGGGGGGGAGTCGATGATGATATGATCCCAGGCCGGCGGTTCCGGTCCGGTCCCGCCCCCGGTACTGAAGGTGTCCCACTGCTTCAGCCCGCGGATGACCGGGACGGCCAGAGCCTCGCCGGTGTGGAGAACCCCGTGGGCCAGCCGCGGCCCGGCCGCGCACCGACCCGCCTCGAGGATCCCCAGCAGACGCGGCACCTCCGTCATCGCTCCCTCGGGACACAGAGACGGGCAGAGCCCGCAGCCGTGACAGAGGTCGGGGAACAGGAGCACCCGGTCTTCGAGCACCGTGATGGCATTGTACTCACAGACCTCGGCACAGCGCCCGCATCGGGTACACAGCTCTTCGTTCACAGCCGGCACCGGCGGGCCGACTTCGACGCGGGCGTCGAAGCGGGGCCGGAGATACAGGTGGGCGTTCGGGGTTTCGACGTCGCAGTCACGGAGCAGCACGCGGGGCGGCGCTGCGGCCGATCCGTCGCCGGAGTCCGGGCGGGACAGCACCATCGCCAGGCTGGTGGCGACGGCCGTCTTTCCGGTGCCTCCCTTGCCGCTGGCGACGGCGATACGCATCGGAGCGCTAGCCCGAGAGGGCGGCGAGATCTTCGTCGGTGGAGCGCAATCGCGTCGATAGCACCCGGGCGATATTGAACGCCACCAGGGTCATCGTCTCCGGAAAGGTGTCGAAGAGACGGACCAGGGCTTCCTTGGAGAACATCACCGTCGCCGCGCGGGTATACGCTCGGGCGGTCGCCGACCGGTGAAGGATGTCGACGACCGCCATCTCACCGAAGAACTCACCCTGCTTCTCGAGCAGGGCGAGAGGGCGCGGATACCCTTCCGGGGTCATCTTCTCGATCTGAACCTGGCCGGAGAGGAGGATGAAGAAACTGTCGCCGGGAGCTCCTTCCTCGACGATGACATCGCCGGGCGCCCACTCCTGGACGGTGACGAGCTCGATCATCGTGGCGAAATGTTCCTCACCGAATCCGGTGAAGAGCGGTGAGGTCTTCAGGAAGCCGAGGTCGGGGGTGCTCATGCGCCGTTCTCCTCATCTGAACAGGCTCTCAAGCCGCAGGATACAATGGTATCAAAGACCATCCGAGGGGAGGAGGAAAGGGAAATCACGACGCCGCCGGCCTGGGCCCCCGACCGGGGGAGAATGCAGTTGCACCGGCAGGGGGGGGCGGTAGATTGGCTCGGAAACCATCACCAGGAGGGAAGGATCATGGGTATGTACCTCGGGATCGGGCGTAAGGCGCGCCGTTGCTACGGTTTCGACGAGGTGGCACTGGCCCCCGGCGAGGTCACCATCAATCCGGCCGACTGCGATACCTCATGGGAGCTCTGCGGAAACCGCTTCGCCTTCCCGATCATCGCCAGCGCCATGGACGGGGTGGTGGATGTGCGCTTCGCCATCACCATGGGCAAGCTCGGCGGGCTCGCCGTGCTGAACCTGGAAGGGGTTCAGACCCGGTACGAGGATCCGACCGAGGTCCTGGACGAGATCGCCCACGCCTCCCCCGAGGAGGCCACCCACCTGGTGCAGGGGCTCTACACGCCGCCGATCCAGAATAAGCTCGTCAAGCGGCGGATCGAGGAGATCAAGGCCGCCGGCGTTCCCGCCGCCGTCTCCGCCATTCCCCAGCGGGCCGAGGAATTCGGACACCTGGCCGCCGAGGCGGGCGTGGATTTCTTCGTGGTGCAGTCCACCGTTTCGACCGCCCGGCATGTCTCGAGCGAGTACGAGACGCTCGATTTCGAATCCTTCTGCGCCCGGATGCCCTGCCCGGTGATCGCGGGGAACACCGTCGGATTCAAGGTGAGCCTCGAGCTCATGCAGACGGGGATCGATGCCCTCCTGGTGGGGATCGGCCCGGGTGCGGCCTGCACCACCCGCGGAGTACTCGGGATCGGAGTGCCCCAGGTGACGGCGACGATCGATTGCGGAGCGGCCCGCGATTTCCATTATAAATCCACCGGCAAGTACGTGCCGATCATCACCGATGGAGGCATGCGGGCCGGCGGTGAGATCTGCAAGGCGCTGGCCTCGGGAGCGGATGCGGTCATGGTCGGTTCGGCCTTCGCGCAGGCCGCGGAAGCACCGGGTCGCGGTTTCCACTGGGGGATGGCCACCCCCCACGCCAACCTGCCCCGCGGAACCCGGATCCGGGTCGGCACCACCGGTACGCTGGAAGAGATCCTCTTCGGGCCGGCCCGACTCGACGACGGCAGTCAGAACCTGGTCGGCGCCATCGCCACCAGCATGGGCAACGTGGGGGCGCGGACCATCCGGGAGTTCCAGCTCACCGAGCTGATCATCGCCCCGTCCATCATCACCGAGGGGAAGATCTTCCAGAAGGCCCAGCAGGTGGGCATGGGCAAATAAACCAACGGCCGTCATGCCTTCCTCCCTCTCAGTCGTTCTCCTGGGCAGCGGGGCCGCCTTCCCGCCGCTGGACCGCGAGAACACCAGCCTGGCGCTGGTCTGGGAAGGCGGGATCTGGCTCATCGACTGCTCCGCCTCACCGCACCGGCGGCTCCGGCTCGCCGGGCTGGATCCCGATGATCTGCGGGGGGTCCTGATAACCCACGCCCACCCCGACCACCTCTACGGACTCCCCAGCCTGGTGCACTGCCTCATCCCGCATGTCCGCCGTGCGCCGCTCGCCATCCTCGCGCCGCCCCGCACGCTCGCCTGCGCCCAACGGATTCTGGAGGCCTTCGCGCTGCTGGAGCGGCCTGAGGTTCCGCTCCAGCTCACCCCGCTCCCGCCCGATCCGGTCCTCCCCCCGGCCCCGCCGCTGCATGACGCCGACGGGCTGCGGATCTGGGCGGCACCGGTGGCGCACACCATCGAAACGGTGGGGGTACGGGTCGAGAGCCGGGGACGGGTGCTGGCCTTTTCCTCCGATACCGCCCCCTGCCCGGCAGTAGTGGACCTGGCCCGCGGGGCGGATCTGCTCGTCCATGAAGCAACTTTCCTCCAGACCGATCCGGACGGACCGGCGGCGGGGCACAGCACGGCGGCCGAGGCGGGCCGGATCGCTCGGACCGCGGGTGCCCGTCGGCTCCTGCTGGTGCACCTGCTGCCGGCGACGGTCCGTGATCCCGCGGCGCTTCAGGCCGAGGCGGAGGGGACGTTCGGAGGCGGAGTGGTGATGATCGGTGAAGATCTGGCGCGGTACGAGGTGTGAGTCAGCCGCTCTGGTGCGCCGTCTGTACGAGCCGGGTGAGATTCGACTTGAGACGGTTGGCTTTATTGGGGTGATGCAGACCGCGGGCGGCATAGCGGTCGAGGAGGATGGAGACCTCCTTCAGAAGTTCGGGGGCGTTCTGAGCGGCCGGGTCCTGGCGGATCTTCCGGACGAGGGTGCGGATCCGGGAGCGCTGGATCCGGTTCTGCTGGCGGGCCTCCTGGCTCTGGCGGAGCCGCTTCTCGGCTGACCTGTGCGTCGGCACTGCCTCTCCTCCTGCCACCATGGGCGGTACGGTACAGGGATAACATGAAGAACTCCTAAGATCGGGGATCACGGCGCGATGTCAAGATATCTTGAACCGATAGACATTGCTCCGTAGGCTTCTCTCCAGCGGTGGTATGCCGGCACCGACCCGATCATTACTCTTCGGACTCCGTATATGTGAACAGACGGGGTCAGGAATGCGTCCTATGAACGGTCGGGAGAGGGGCCCGACAGAATCGTCGCTCAGAGGATGACGATGGAGGCGGTGAGTGAGGGGCGCCGGCTTTCGTCGCATGAAAGAGGTGACCGGTGATGACGAGAGCATCCAGCAGGAGAGAGCGGACAGGACGTACGGACAGGGGATCCGGGTGGGGATTGGCACGGCTGGCGCTGGTCCTCCTCACCACGGGTTCGGTGCTCTCTTCACTCCCCGCCGGAGTAGAGGCCCAGTACGTCACCTTCGGCCGGAACAAGGTCCAGTACGACAAGTTCAACTGGCGGGTCATGAAGACCCCCCATTTCGATATCCACTACTACGAGGGGAACGAAGAGGCGGTCATGGATGCCGCCCGGATCGCTGAACGATCCTACGATTACCTTAGCCATCTGCTGCAGGTGCAGTTCGAAGACCCGGTTCCCCTGATCCTCTATGCCGACCATCAGGACTTCCGCCAGACCAACGCGGTCACCGGCGCCGCCGAGGGAGTGCAGGGCATCACCGAATCGCTGAAGCAGCGGGTGGTACTGCCGATGCTCGGCTCGATGGAGGAGTTCACCCACGTCCTGACCCATGAGATGGTCCACGCCTTCCAGCTCGAGATCATGGGGGTGGGGGGAGCGGCCAACCCCATGATGTGGCAGCCCCCGCTCTGGATGCTCGAGGGGATGGCCGAGTACCTCTCCCTCGGCATGGATCCGATCACGCGGGTCTGGCTGCGCGACCTGGTGAAGCGGGACGAGTTCATGACTCTGGAGGAGTTCGAAACCGTCCAGGACCAGCGGGTCTATCGCCTGGGATCGGGTTTCTACTACTTCCTGGGGGAGCGCTACGGTCTGGAATCGATCCGCCGGTTCTTCAAGGAGACCGTCCGCACCCGCAACTGGGCCCAGGCGCTCCAGACCGTCTACAGCATGAATCCGCAGCAGATGTCAGACGAATGGAAGGCCTTCATCCTGCATGAGCACGCCGATATCGCGGCCGGGCAGTCGGTCGCCGATTCCGTAGCCACCCGTATCATCACCCATGAAGGGCTGGTCTACACCCTCAATATGACCCCGGCGATCAGTCCCGATGGGGAGCGGATCGCGTTTATCGCCAACAAGGATCTGCGCGACGCCATCTACATCGCCAGCACCGAGACGGGCCGTACCCGACGCGCCCTGGCTTCGGGCGGGAGATCCTCCTCGCTCGAGATGATCGACTTCTTCGAATCCACCATGTCGTGGACCGCCGACGGATCGATCCTCGCCTTCGTGTCTTCGGGCGGCGCCGAGGATGTCATCCACCTGGTCGACGCTCAGAGCGGGAAGACGATCCGGCAGCTCCGCTACCCCGGCATGACCGTCATCTCGGCGGCTCTGAGCCCCGACGGTTCGCAGGTGGTCTTCAGCGGCATGAAGAACGGCGGGCGCGACCTCTACATCGCCCCGACCGCCGGCGGGGAACCCCGGCGGCTCACCGACGATGTCTACGCCTACCTGCACCCGGCCTGGTCCCCCGACGGAACCCGCATCGCGGTGGCGACCGACCGCGGGATGCCCACCAACGCCGTGGACCTCGACTTCCGGGGCTACCGGCTCGCTCTGATCGATCCCGTCACCGGCGGGGTCGAGATCCTGACCGGCGGTGCCTGGCATGATATCAACCCGGTGTGGAGCCCCGAAGGCGAGAGCCTGGCCTTCGTCAGCGACCGCTCGGGTGTGCCGCAGATCTTCCTCTACGATCTGGAGAACCGGACCATCCGCAAGGTCACCAACCTGGCTACCGGCGTGACGGGCATCATGTCATCGTCACCGGCCATTTCCTGGTCGCAGCAGTCGGGCAAGCTGGCCTTCTCCAACTTCCGTGAGATGGGCTGGGACATCTACGTCATGCCCGATCCGCGCACGGCGGCCGTGGCGGCGGTGGCCCAGCGGGCCGATCGCGACGCGATCCCCCACGAACCGGTCTGGGCCGGTTTCCGGCTCGGCGATCCCCGCACCTTCGAGGACGAGCGATACGGCATGCGCCTGCAGACCGACTACATCTTCGGGGGCGGGGCCTTCGCCACCAACGTAGGCGTGATCGGTGAGATGGCGGTCGGATTCAGCGACATGCTGGGCAATCACAACATCTACATGCAGGCCTCGCTCTTCGGATCGCTGGCCCGCTCCAATATTCAGGCCGTCTACCTCAACCTGACCCGGCGTCTGAACTGGGGGGTGAGCCTGTATCAGATGGCCACGCAGTACGGCGGCTACTACACCAGCTTCTCCACCGCCACCTACCTCAGCCGGGTCTACCGGGGGAGCGCTCTGATCGGGTACTACCCCCTGAACCTCTTCTCCCGGCTGGAGGGGAACATCGGCTATGTGGGAATGCAGGAGGACGTCGTATCCTCCGATTTCTTCGGACGCCAGCGGGTGAACGATAAACTGGGCCGCTACGGATGGTTCGAGAGCAGCCTGGGGCACGTCTACGACTCCGCGCTCTACTTCATCGCCGGTCCTATCGGCGGGATGCGGTGGCGGGCGCAGGTCTACTACACCGCCGGTGACCTCAACGGAGTCACCTCGATGGTGGATTTCCGCAAGTACGTCACCCTCAATCACCGGGGGACCATCGCCCTGCGCACCTTCGCCGCGAACCAGCTGAGCGGGCGCAACCAGCCCTTCTACCTGGGAGGTCCCTTCAACGTGCACGGCACCGTCTACGGACAACTCTCGGGCAACAGCTTCTTAGTCCAGAACGCGGAGATACGCTACCCGCTCCTGCCATGGCTGCCGATCCAGTGGGATTTCCTGACCGGGGCTCTCTTCGCCGACGCGGGGGCGATCTGGAATACCGGCGCCACCCCCTCGTGGGTGGACGATCTGAATGCCGGCGTATCCATTACCAACGGCATTATCGGAGCGGTGGGTGCCGGCATCCGGGCCAACCTCGGCTGGTTGGCGGTCTTCCTCGATTACGGGATCCCGACCGATTTCCAGGGGCGGTGGGGGAGCGGCCGGTTCCAGTTCGCGATCGGACAGATCTTCTAGGGTTTTGCGAACTGTCCCTGCTGTGACTATCTTATATTCCAATGGCACAGAATGATACGCGTAACTCTCGATTAGGTAAGGGGTTACTAACGCGGCTGCTGGGCCTCGGGCAGGGCCCCCGCCCGGCAGAGCCGCTCGTTATCCCCCGAGCCGAACATTCGATCTCCCGCAAGGATATGGACGAAGAGGCCGTCAAGGTCCTCTACCGGCTCCATAATTCCGGTCATCTGGCCTACCTCGTGGGGGGGGCGGTCCGCGATCTGCTGCTCGGACGCACGCCCAAAGACTACGATATCGCCACCGACGCCCGCCCCGACCAGATCAGGAAACTCTTCGTGAACAGCCGCCTGATCGGGCGTCGTTTCCGGCTCGCCCACGTCTTCTTCAAGGGCGGGAAGACCATCGAGGTCTCAACCTTCCGCCGCAATCCCGAACCGCCCGATGAGGATGAAGGGGACGCCGCCGACCCGGGGAGCGAGCCCGATCTCCTGATCCGGGAGGACAACACCTGGGGGACACCCCAGGAGGATGCGTACCGCCGGGACCTGACCGTCAACGCTCTCTTCTACAATATCGGCGACTTCTCGGTCATCGATTATGTCGGCGGTCTCTCCGACCTGAAGAACGGCATCATACGTACGATCGGAGATGCCAGCATCCGCTTCCGGGAGGACCCGGTCCGGATGATCCGGGCCATCGAGTACGCCGTTCGGCTGGGTTTCGAGATGACTCCCGAGATCGTGCGGGCGATCCGCCGCCACCGCAAGGACCTGCGCCGGGCCTCCGAGGCGCGGGTCGCCGACGAACTCCTGCATCTGATGCGCAGCAGTGCCGCCGAACCGGCCTTCCGCCGGCTGTGGGATCTCGGCCTGCTGGAGATCCTGCACAACGACCTGCATGCCGGCCTGGTCGCCGATGAAGAAGTGGCGACACGCTTCTTCGCCGAACTGGCTCTGATCGATCGCTGGCAGAGCCAACACCGGGACTGCAGTGATACTGTCCTCTGGGCGGTGCTGATCGCGCCGCCGCTGCGCCGTGAGATCACCGCCGCTGAAACCCGGAAAGGCGGCCGTCTGGCCAAGGGCGAACTGCTTGAACTGATCGAGAAGGTCCTGGCGAAGGAACGGATCCTGTACCGCATCCCCAACCGGCGCCGGCACCAGATGGAGCAGGCACTGCTGGCCGAAGCCAAACTCCACCGCCGACCGGGGAATCAGAGGGGGCTTCGCTCCCTCATCGAGCGGGCGTATTTCGTAGACGCCCTTACCCTCTTCACCCTCGAGGTGGAAACCACCGGCAAGTACCGGACGGTTCTGAAAGAATGGCAGGATCTGGTCGGGGAGGGCGGGAGACGGCGGGGAGAACAGCGCCAGGAGAGACGGCCGGGGGACGACCGCTCCGGCCGTACCTCCGGTAGACGGGACCGCGGGAAGAAGGGAACGGAACGGGACGGGAGCCGGAGGACCCGCGACCGGAAGGAACCCGATCCGGCCGCACCGGGTGCCGTGGAGAAGCGCACGCAGAAACAGCGCTCTCCGGAAACGCAGACACCGGAGAAGAGCCCGACGGAGAGATCGGGGCGAGGGGAAGAGGGACGACGGCGCACGCCCCGCCGTGACCGGACCGCCGGGAAACCGGCCGATCAGCGTGCACCTGAACAGTCCGGAACCCGCTCCGCTTCGACCACCGCGGTTCCGGAGCCCCGGTCCGTACCCGTCTCCGAACCGCCTCCTGCTCCGGAACCGTCCCCTGTTCCGGAACCGTCCCCTGCTCCGGAACCGTCCCCTGCTCCGGAACCGTCCCCTGCTCCCGAACAGTCCCCCGTTTCCACCGACGAAGACGGCCTCAAGGAACCGGCGGTCACGCCGGCCGTCTCAGGCGATATCGAGCACGGCCGGTCCCGGCGCGAGAACCGTACCTGGGAGGGGATGGCCGGTCAGCAGAGTTCGGTCATCAGGGACATGAAGAAGCGGATGGATGCCGGCGAGATGACCATGCCGCCGGCCGACGAGATACCCTACGTTGTGCCGGGTCGATCGGTGAACGCGTCATCGCGGGACTGGCAAGAGAACGTCGGCCGGAGCGATGAAATGGCGGCCGACGACTCGGTGCCCGAGAAGGACAAGTGGGGGCGTTCCCCCCGGCCGAGCCCGCCCCGGCTTTAATAGCTTATCGCAGCGCCAGGGCGACGAAAGTTCTGACCCCGAAGGCAGTGGGCCCGGCTCCGACCCACGGCCGGGCGTCTTTGCGCCACTCCATTCCGGCGATGTCGAGGTGCACCCACGGCACCTCGCCGGTGAATCTCTCGAGCAGCTTGGCGGCGGTGATGGTCCCGGGGTGATCGGTGCCGGTGTTCCGGATGTCCGCGATGTCGGATTTGACCAGCTCGTCGTACTCGGGATCCATCGGGAGCTGCCAGACCTTCTCCCCCTGCGCCAGGGCGGTCTCGCGGACGACCCGGGCCCAGGCCTCGTCATTAGCCATGAGACCGGCGTAAATGTGACCGAGGGAAACCACGCACGATCCGGTGAGGGTGGCGATGTCCACGATCGCGGACGGTTCCTGCTCCCGCGCCCAGGCCAGGGCATCGGCGAGGATGAGGCGCCC
>CAYSYY010000070.1:0-10946 GCA_964435265.1 uncultured Gemmatimonadota bacterium | reverse complement strand
GTGTTCCCATTGAGGAGATTCCACCTATCCAGTTCAAGACTCTTGCAGTGGACTCCATCACCTGGACGCAGAGAGTCAGCCTGAACCAGATTGTGGGCAACCTACGAGTCATGCCTGGGGATATGCCGCAGCAAACCCAGATTCAGCATTGGGGTAGGACACTGGCCCAGCTGACCAACCTGGCAGACTTGTACTACCACCTACCCTGCCACGTAATCCTGACGGCACTCACTAGGCACAACGAGATTGAGGCTATGGGCCAGACCATGTTCTATCCGTTCGTATGGGGCCAGAGCAGCCTGGAGCTTCCATCCCTGGCCGAGATCGTAGGCAGGATGATGCCGGTGGAGACACTGAGCATCGCTCAGGCATCTGCCCTTAAGAGGGAACTACCCCAGGAGTATGACCAAGCCTGGAACGTGCTGTTGACTAAGGGTGGTAGGAACTACCTGGCCAAGTGGCAGGGGATCAGGGAGAACCCTAACGTGGTCATCAATCCCTCCATTTCCAAGATCATGGACATCATGAAGTCGCACGTCTAGAACTGTACGCTGTACGCTGTACGCACCTTAACCTTTGACCGCGTAAGGCACCAAGCATCTGGCTTCGGGGGTGTGCGGGGCTTGGGGTAGATGCTGGGTATAAAAGAGTAGATGTTCGCCAGTGCTTGCAACGGGCCACACGCCAGCTTGTGGGCACATCGTTTGCCATAGGGCAAAAGGAGAGTTTTACAATGGCACCAGAGTTTGTAGCGGATTTCTCCCAGGCAATCCAGTTCATCCTGGTTCCGCGTGGGACGTACAACGTTCACTTGGCCAATGCCGAATTGGGCAAGAGCAACAGCAGCGGCGAGAGCATGCTCAAGGTTCGTTTCGAGATCGATGAGGTCTTGGATATGGCCGAGGATGCCGAGTACACCCCAGACCAGGTTATCGGTCAGAGCTTGTTCTCCAACCTCATGCTCCAGGGCCGTGGTGCTGGAATCACCCAGCAAGCATTTGAAGCCATGTTTGGGGATCTCGATGAGGTCCCCAGCGATACCGAGGACATGGTCGGTGCATACTGCTCCGTCAAGGTCACTCACAGGGTATGGGCCGTCAAGGATGGTGGAGATGGCGAGACCAGGGCCAATATCTCCAAGTACCTGCCGGCGCAGACAAGCATCGGATCAGTTTTCGGCTAGACACTTGGGAGGGGGCCACCCCAGCCCCCTCCACCCAGAGGGAGGGACCGTCCATGAGTCTACTACAAATGTGCTTCGGGGGAGCCACTGGCTATGCGGAATTATCCATTGATGGTATAGGGCAGTCCAATCGGAAATGGGTTCCCCTGGATGAACTAGCCAAGCAGAACTACGACATTCCAGTCGCAGCTAACCATCCAGAGCTATACTTTGGTCCAGCATGCAGATCCGTATCTGGCAAGATGGGTAAAGCTAATTGCAGGGGATCATGGGTATGCTGGATAGATGCCGATGAGCCGGGATTGCCAGACTCTACGATTGTAATAATGCCTACTGCCATAGTACGTAGTGGCGGTGGGCATCATCTGTATTGGAGACTGAACGAGTTTTGCACTAACCCACGAGCTATAGAGGACGTCAATAAGTCCCTGGCTACCACTATGGGGGGAGACTCTGCTTACAATATAGACAGAATGCTACGAGTGCCCGACAGCTGGAATCATAAATACAATCCACCTAAACAAGTGGAGCTGATGCACTATGATGAGTCTTTGGTATATTCTTTGGATCAGCTATCGGTTTTAGGCGCTCTGGAGCGCAAGTCCATCCATAAGATAATTACCGGGGATAGACGTGGGTACAAGTCCAGATCAGAGAGGGATATGGCCATCGTCCGGGCGCTCATCTCTGCTGGAGCCGACGATGGCCTAATCATCGACATATTCAAAAGGTGTAAGTGCGGCGATAAGTTCCTTGAGGAAGGCATCAAGGGATTTATGTACCTGGAGCGCACGATCACTAATGCCAGGGAAACGGTTAATCCTGGAGATGGTAACAAGAAGGGATTCGTAGAGAGTAGCAATTGCTACTTTATGCCTACATCGAGAGGCCGTATACAGCTCAGCACTTTCATACTAGAACCCACTCTACTACTAGAAGGTGAGGATGAAGACTCCCTGGTATGTAACGTCAGAGCCTGTGGTACAGAGCATGTATGGCAGGATGTCGTACTTCCCAGGGGGGCATTCGACTCTGTAAGGAATCTTAACCAGCATCTATCCAAGGCAGCGTGGGTATGGCTAGGTAGGGACAACGATGTAAGACAGTTGTTAGCCTATCTGATAACGCAATTGCAGGACAAGGGAGTACCCAGGGCCATAGCCACCACCGTACTTGGACGTCACCACATTCCTAGGGACCCCAGGTCATTCTTTGTAGCTGACGAAGATGTACTAGCATCGGATGGTTCCATATGGAGCAAGCCTAGCGAAGCCCCTATCATGTATGTAGATACGGGGAGGGAATGCCCTAAGATGAAGCTATCTGGCAGTGGAATAGGCGAGTCGGATATAGATGCATTAGCATCGCTACTACCACGGCTGAACGACCCTGAGTGCATATGGCCGATGATAGGATGGTTCATGGCATGTCCCTATAAGCCAGAGATAGAGAGATTAGGCTATCGGTTTCCCATCTTGAATGTGACTGGGACAAAAGGCTCGGGCAAGACCACACTCGTTACTCAGGTGTTCCAGCCCATACTGGGCTACGCACACCCCCGAAGTTATGACGTTGGTACTACTCACTTCGTCACCCTGAGCTTACTAGGCAGTAGTAATGCCGTGCCTATAGCGTTCTCGGAGTATAGGGCAGCTACCGGAAGTGATTTCACCAGACACGTACTACTGGCCTACGACACCGGAAGGGATGCTAGGGGAAACCCTAACCAGACTACCACACAGTATCCTTTGATTGCCCCCTTCAGCATGGACGGAGAGGACAAGTTAGAGGACCCAGCTGCCATGGAGAGGATGATAGTCGTGGTACTGTCTCCTCAGACTATCCAGGAAGGTTCCGACTGCTGGTTGGCATTCCAGGATATCAGAGCATTAACTCTCAGAAACTTTGCATTGCCATACCTAATGCATACTCTGGAGTCTGACGTAGCCCTGCTGCTGGATATGGCAGAGGAGCACATCAATGAGGCATTCCCTCAAATCCTGCCAGACAGGGTTAGACGTAACCTGACTGTAGGATGGGTAGGAGTGTTATCCTTCATGGAGTTTCTGTCCAACTATGGAGTAGACTGCTATCCTAAGGATGGGCCATCCGTGATGAGGCAAGCACTGCTTAATGTATACTCAGTAGCTCGCGGTCGTGCTCCCATAGCCGCTGATTCCTTTGCAGAGTTCGTAGTCAATGGAGCAGCTCAGAAGTCCCGCAGATTTCCCTGGCACTTGGATAATACCACTGGCATTCTATGGTTCCAGTTATTACCAGCCTATGAAACCTATACCAGTTTCAAGGCCAGGCAGCGTAGGGATGTACTCTCTAAAAATGCCCTACGCATACAGCTAGCTGAACTAGAGAATGAGTATATGGCATCTCCCAGGGTCATGGAGTTGCAAGGTAGGAGTGTATTCGCCTTTGGCATAGACCTGGCCAGAGCTTATAAGATGGGCCTGGATATTCCAGAGTCCTTCACTTCTAAGAGTATCACCTTTCAGTTTGGTTAACTGCCAGGCAGCTAGGCAGCTGGTAAGATGGTAAGCTAGTAAGCAAGGAGGTGTACATGCCTGAATTCGTATTTGACGCAGAGTCCGCAGCCAAGAGGTTCATGAGGCCAGAGCTACTGACTCATCCTCACATACCTGGAGGGCTTGCAGGAGTTAACCCCAGGAGTATTATGGGTCGGGAATGGTGGGATGAGATGCGCAGGGATGCCTACCAGCGTAATAACGGGCATTGCTTTGCATGCGGGGGGTTCAGTGGTAATGATCCCTACAAGCCATGGCTAGAAGCCCATGAATGCTATGACTTCGACTACGACAACAAGGTCATGAAGTTCCGAGAGGTATCGGCACTATGCCATAGCTGCCATAGCTTCATACATAGCGGCCGATTGTGGGCACTATACCTAGGAGGAGACATACCCAAAGAAAAGATAGAGTATGTACTAGATCGTGGTATGGAGCTTCTCAAGCAGGCAGACCTGAAGCCATTCTTCTACACCAGAGCAGTGCAATACATGGTCCGTGGGATGTCCGAGAGATCTGCAATCCAGAATGCTAGGTTCATAGACAAACTAAAGGTACCACCTAGGGGCAATCCACTCCACGTATGGAAGATGGTATTCGATGGCCGTGCTTACTACAGTCTAGACCTAAGTGAGCCATGGCCCTTGCAAGGTGGGAGCAAGGGGTGAGGGTGGAAGGTGGAAGGAGACTAACATGGACTTCAACGAGTACCAAGAGGCGGCAATGCGTACAGCTTCGGCGTCCCGAACATGCCTAGGAAGCTCCAGGCTTCTGGACATCTTACGCGGGGTCATGGGGCTGTGCGGCGAGAGTGGAGAGATGCTGGAGCACATGAAGAAGGTGATCTACCAGGGACACCCGTATGACCCCATGAAGCTAGCTGAGGAGCTAGGAGATGTGCTGTGGTACTGTGCATACCTATCTTTCGTTCTAGGATTCTCCATGGAGCACATCGCAGAGCTCAACATTGCCAAGCTCCAGCAAAGGTATCCAGATGGATTCGACGTGCAGAGAAGTGTAGAAAGGGAGGTAAATGATGGGGAATGATAAACGTGCAGTAGTACTACTCAGTGGGGGGATGGACTCTACCTACGCAGCGACCTGGGCATGCCACAACATGGACCCGGCAGCTTTCCTGTTCGTAGAGTATGGGCAGAGAGGGCAGGGATATGAGAAGGCCGCAGCTGCTACTGTAGCAGGGTGGTTGATGAATGCCTTCAAGATAACTGCACCCTTCAAGACCGCAGCTATCCGCTTCACTTCCATCAATCCACTGACCAGCGCTGGTGCCGACCTGGACCCAAAGACCAGGGATGAGTACGACAATCCTGCTACATTCCTACCAGGCAGGAACATGGCTATGATCAGCCTGGCTGCTAACCTGGCCTACACTCTGCATGCAACCGAGATTGTAGGAGGTTGGGTGTCTATAGATGTAGACTACCCAGATTGCACTCCTAACTTCCTACAGTATGCAGAGATCACTCTCAACTATGCACTGGGCCTGCCAGTGGGGCAGATTGCCATCAGAGGACCCACATTGTACCGCACCAAAGAGGAGGTAGTATATCACGGACGTAGAATGGCCGTTCCATTCCACCTGACCCGCAGTTGCTATGCAGACCGCAAGGAACCATGCTGGGAATGCGATAGTTGCTTGGTGCGGGCTAGAGCGTTCCTGGCCAATGACATCCGCGATCCCATCTGTCCAGAGGACAAGTGGGAGGAACTGAAAGAGAGGTTGACATGCCAGGATGGTTCAGTCGATTGCTCGGACGTGCCAGAATAGAGGCACTGGAAGAAAAGGTGCTCATAGCTAAGAAGCGTGAGCAATACTACGATCTCCAGGGCGCCAACTTCAGGTCGGTCAAAATAGCCCACCAGGAAGTGGAAGAACTGGAGAGATCACTGGCAGAAGCCAGAGAAAGGAATACAAGGTGAGCTACGAGTGGAGAGCAAGTCACTCCAGAGGTGCAGAAAGAGCGAGAGTCCCCAATGGGATATTGCTCCTGATGGTCCTGGTGGCGGCCTATCTGGCTGCCCAGATCATCGCTGACATCACGGCAGTGAAGCTGGTGATCATCGCAGGCATTGCCATGCCAGGGGGAACGCTGATGTATGCACTGACGTTCACCCTGACGGACTTCATCCAGAGAAAGACCACTAAAGCCGTGGCCGATGCTCTGGTAGTCATCGCTGCGGTGGTGAACATCGTCATGGCCCTATACTTTCAGTTGATCATCAACATACCCAGAGCGCCCTTCTGGCCTCAAGGTAGCCAGGATGCTTTCGCACAGACTTTAGGGATCTTATGGATGATCGTCGGTCCCAGCATCCTGGCAGAGGTTGTGGCAGGATTGATCGACAACTGGGTGTATGAGCTGGTACGGAGTAAGCCATGGTTGGGTATGCTACTCAGTAACCTGGTCAGCGTACCTATAGACAGCGTACTCTTTGCCGGCCTGGCCTTTGGCCTATTGCCACTACTGTTCGGAGGCAATGCCTATACGGTAGCAGACCTATGGGCCCTGGTAAGGGGTCAGGTGTTCTTCAAGTGGGTAGTAAGTGCCACTATCGCACCGCTCATGTTCTTCATGCGTCAGGGAAGGGCTGCCATCGCTGCAGCCACTAGCGGCGACTAGCACTAGGCTCTTTGACTGGCCAGGACGGGGATGCTCCGCACACCCCCGCCCTGGTCCGGTTTTGGGTAGGAGGTACATATGAATGCGACAGCGTTGATCCTGATCGGTGTAGCTACGTGGTATGGAAATCCGTTTATTGGAGAGCCATTATACTGCGATTGCGGTCTACCACCACCCCACCGCTTGGTATATGCCCGAAGCACGGAGCCGTGGCTAGCAATGGACCCGTACTACTACGAACATGGGTGGAACTGCGGGGATGAAATCTGGGTATACTTCGGGAATTCATTGGTACTCAAAACGGCATTATACGATGCAGGTCCCCTATCTCATTATTACATAGAGGACTTTGGACCCGAAGTGCCCATAGTCGCAGACATCCCAGGACACCTATGGCCATTCGAGCTAGAGGTACGTTCAGCGCCTGTGCGTTTGGTTAACCATTCACTCGCACGGCGCACCTTGGTTCACAGGGGTGTACTCGGGGCTGTGCGGGGTGGGCCGTAAGAAAGGAGAGCACCATGAAACTGTTTGAAGAGGAACAGGAGGTCTTGGACACCTTGCTGGAGGAATGGTACTCGAAAGTAGAGGAGTTCCATGCAGAGGCCAGCAGGGTATTCCAGGGTAAGGGTAAGATGTACGACAGGGAGTCTCCTGTATGGGAACGTATCATGTTTCCCGATGGCTTTGTGCAGGAACTCCGCAAGAAGGTGGACAGGCTCCGCCAGTTGCTGGCTGTTAATGGCGGTGAGGATGTCAGGTGGGAAGAGGTGTTGGAGGAACTTGGAGACGTCCATAACTACACTGCCATGTTCGGAGCCATCATCTACATGCTAGAGGCCAGAGGTCCCAAGGAACAGGTAACTTGGACATTGACGGACCCCTACACTGGAGAGCCTATAGTCAGAAGGGAGCCAAGGCGTAGGCCAAGCCGTAAGCCAGAGGTTCCCACTGATCGTACAGAGGAACCCATGCAATGGGAGTAGTCAGGAGGTACCAATGATATCAGGATTCTATGCAACGTTGCCACCTCATGTGGCATACAAGTACGACAAGGGAGGACTGCACTTCGTGCAGGCCCATCACTTGATGGGGGCCGACGATGGAGTAAAGGCTTGGTACCGTAAGCGGGGGTTGGAAAGCCGTGGGGGGCACTATACAGTGCTCGACAACGGAGCTTGCGAATTGGGCAATGGAGACATGAGCATGCTCAGGCAGGCAGCCTATACCATTCTCCCCAATGCAGTAGTTGTACCAGATGTATTTCAGAATAGTGCACTTACCATGGATTCCTTCAGGGAGTGTGTGGAGGAGTGCATCGACTTGGCACCGGAGATCATGGTAGTACCCCAGGGCCTGACTTTGATGGAGTGGTGCTTATGCGCTGCTCATATGAACGACCATCTGCGGGAATTGGGGTATGGACGTGCCATAGTAGGCATACCCAAGGTAGTGGAGACGTATTATGGAGGTAGAACAGCTGCAGCCCTGTGGATGAAGTACAACCATCTATTTCAAGGCAGGTCTATTCATGCACTTGGAGTATGGTACACCATGGGTGAGATTTGGCAGCTAGTGGAGAGAGGTCTGATCCACAGTTTCGACACTACCCTTCCATATGCCTGTGCCATGAGTAGCAAGATAATGGGTAGGAGAGAGGGCAAGGTAGATATGCAAGATGGGTGGTGGCTTGACGATCCTGTCAGACTGCAATCCTTGTACTTGCAGGTCAACCTAGCAACTGCAGAGGAGGTATTTCATGCAGCCAAAAGCTCCGCACGCTGAGTGCGACAAATGTCCGCTAAGGAATAGGCCGATGGTTCCGGGTCATGGAGCTACTCCCGATAAGGCCACCATGGTAATCGTAGGAGAGGCTCCAGGCAGGAACGAGGCTCAGTATGCAGTGCCGTTCATCGGCCAATCGGGACAGCTGCTCAGAGGTATGCTGCAGATGATCGAGGTGGATGGGGGATATGCCAAAGTCCCCGGTCTGAATGCTCCTATGGATGCCGAGTTCAGTGTAGATGTAGGTACGGTATACTATACCAACTGCTGCCTGTGCCAGCCTCCAGGGAACAAGATCCCTCCAGTCGCAGCTAAGAAGTGCTCCAAGAGATTGGCGTATGAACTCAAGCCATACTGGGATGCCGGACTTCCCATAGGAGCACTGGGGGTCACTGCAGGCGAGATACTAGTAGGTCATAGCGACAAGAGCCTGCGGGGCAAGTGGTATCGTGATGGTCGGATAGTCTGTACTTGGCATCCGGCATATGTCATCAGGGTCGCAGACAAGATGCAAAACAGATTTTCAGAGTTGCTTCTGGACCTGAAGAAACTGAAGAGAGGCAAGCCAGTAGAACTACCATATCCCACCTGGGAGATCCCCCGCACACCCGCTGAGTTAGAGGAGGTGGTAGATAGAGTCATAGCATTGAAGAGCGAAGGTGGCTACTTGTGCCCCGAAGGCGGCGCACGTGGGGTTATCTGCTATGACTTGGAGACTGATCAGCTCATGTGGTGGAGGCATAAGATCCTATCTGCAGGCTTTGCCTACGACTACGAGCATGCCTTTGTCATACCTTCAGAGCTAATCTATGAGCCATGCTGCCGGGATGCTCTGGACAAGCTATTCAGTTCAGGTATCAGATTTGTAGGGCATAATATCAAGTTTGACCTGAGATTCGTGATGGCCCAGCTTGGCGTTACGGAGATGCCCTATATGGAGGATACCCTAGTAGCCCACCACGTCCTGGACGAGAATATGATGCACGGTCTCAAGCCTCTACTGTCGGACTATCTGGATGTGGGGGATTACGAGGGCAGGCTCATCCATAGGTATCTACGTACCAGGGGAGACTTCTACAGCAAGATCCCCAGGGATAAGCTGTACGAGTACAACGTGCTAGACGTATGCTACACTCTCAGGCTGTGGGATATGCTGGAAGCAGATATGATCGACAATGGCCTGTACGAGAGGCCCTACAGGTATCCCATGATGGCCTCCCAGCCTATGCTGGTCGAGATGGAACTGGAAGGTATGTACGTAGATACTGGCCAGTTGCAGTGGCTCTCTGACGAGATGGAGAAGGGCATCTCCAGCTTGCAAGCAGAACTGGAAGCGGATTGTGGCAGGCAGTTCAATGCTAATAGCTGGAAGCAGGTATCTATCATCATGTATGAGTATTTCAAGATGCCGAAGGTCAGAGGCAGAGGCTTCAAAGTCGGGAGTACCTGCCAGCAGGCCAGGAGACAAATACTCCAGCAAATACCAGAGGATTCCAAGGGAGCTAAGTGGCTGGTGAAGTTCGACCAGCTAAAGAGTCTGCTCAAGCTCAAGAGTAGCTATGTAGACAACGTCTGGCAGTATCTGGATGACGACAGTAGGGTACATCCCGATGGGCTCATCTATGGTACAGAGTCAGGCAGGCTATCCTTCCGTGATCCTCCCATCCAGACCATCCCAAGGCCAGGTACTGGAGAGGTAGAGGGAGAGGTATGGGGACAGTACATTCGTGGATACTACTCAGCACCAGAGGGGTATAAGATAGTGGAAGTGGATATATCCCAAGCTGAGATGCGAGTGGCCTGTGCCCTGTCTGAAGAGCCCTTCCTGCACGACATCTATGAGCATGGTAAGGACCTGCACACGATGGTAGCTGTAGAGATGTACGGAGAGAACTTCACCAAGGACCAGCGCAATGCCTGCAAGAAGTTCAACTTTGCATATCTCTACGGAGGCACTGAACATTCCTTTGCTCTTGAAGAGGGTATGAACATCCAGTTGGCTAAGGATTTCGTTAGGAGATACAAGAGGGTCATGCCAGTGCTAACCTCTTGGAAGGATTCCATGCTTACCGAGCTAAAGAGCAAGGGATATGTAGAAACCAGGACTGGCAGGCGTCGCAGATTCCCAGTCATTACTAACGACAACTGGGATGCTGCCCGTAAAGCCGCTGTAAATATGCCAGTCCAGGGCATGGCATCTGAGGTTACGCTCATTACTGCCATCGATACGTGGAAATACCTGAAGGAGATGGACTACTGGGGAGAGGAAGGTACCCTCATCAGTCTCATTCACGACTCGGTACTGCTGATTGTTAGGGATGACTACGTCTCTGAGATATCATACGAGGTCCAACGCATGATGAGAGAGGTAGGCGAGAGATGGGTGCCCGAAGTTCCATGGAAGGTAGACATAGACGTAGGTCAGGACTGGGGGCACTTAAAGGATATAAGCCAATGGCCGGAGTTTGTCCGCTCTGTGGAGAAGAGTACAACGAACGTGAACTAGCTGGGTATCCGCATATATGCAAGAGCATACCTATGCCGAATATCGGCCAATGCGAGAAATGCGGTACTGCCCTAAATGACTTAAACGTATCTGACATGTACCCCATCCTATGCCGGGGGTGTGCGGCGACGCTTCCGGGCAATAGGGATGAGGCCATTCAGATAATAGCAAACAGGGGCAGGGCATTGCTGGTTTTTATGAGCAACTGTGGTCCGTACATCTGGTTCTATGTAACATCGAACGATAGGCTGATGTTGGATCTGCTCAGGCGTAGCTACCAGGGTAGGATACTG
>CAYSYY010000069.1:9697-11001 GCA_964435265.1 uncultured Gemmatimonadota bacterium | reverse complement strand
CACCGCCGCGCATGTGGCCAACATCCTCGGCCTGCCGCTGGTGGTTCTTTTCCGCCTCGATTCCGGTTTCCCGGGTGCCACCGAACGCCACTTCGCTTTCATGTTGGATGGACTGGTGGAGACCGCCCGCGAGAGCGAGGCCCGCGGCGCCGTCTTCGTGCTGCGTTCTGGCCCGGCGGGAGAGGTGAGCGCGTTCGCGCGGGAGGTCGATGCCGCGCTGGTAGTGGGTGACGAGAATCCGCTGCGGGTTCCCGAAAGCTGGCGGCGCGACGCAGCCGCGGCCCTCACGATGCCCTTCGTGACCGTGGATGCCGATGTGGTCGTTCCCACCGCTCTGTTCCCGAACGAAGAGTACGCCGCCCGCACCCTGCGGCCGAAGATCAGTCCCGAACTGGACCGGTTCATGGTGGCGTCGGCCGATCCGGTCGTGGAGCGGCGCCTGCCCGGGCCGGAGCGGCCGCGCGGCGAGGAACTGGAGCCCGCCCGCCTGCTGGCCCGGCTCAAACCCGATCCCTCCTCCGGCCGGCTGGAAGGCGTACGCGCCGGGACCGCCGCCGGTCTGGCCGAACTCGACGACTTCATCGCCAACCGGCTCGAACGATACGATGCCCGCCGCCGCCACCCCGAATATCCCGACGGCACCAGCCGGCTCTCTCCCTGGCTGCACTTCGGCCAGCTCGGGCCCCTGCAGATCGCTCTCCGCGTGCGCGCGGCCGAGGTCCCGGAGGACGCCCGGGAGGTGTTTCTCGAGGAGCTGATCGTGCGCCGCGAGCTGGCCGTGAATTTCGTCGCCCGCAATCTCGACTACGACACCTACGCCGGGCTCCCCGCCTGGGGCCGGGCCACCCTGGCCGAGCACGCGTCGGACCCGCGCCCCTATCTCTACACCCGTGAGGAGCTCGAGTTCGCCCGCACCCACGATCCCCTCTGGAATGCGGCTCAGACCGAGCTGGTCCATACCGGGTTCATGCACGGTTACATGCGGATGTACTGGGCCAAGAAGATCCTGCACTGGTCGCCCACGCCCCGCCGGGCGCACGAACTCGCCGTGGAGCTCAACGACCGCTGGCTCCTGGACGGCCGCGATCCCAACGGATACGCCAATATCGCCTGGGCGATCGGAGGACGGCACGACCGGCCATGGCCGGAACGCGAGGTTTTCGGCAAGGTGCGTTCGATGAGCTACGCGAGCACGTCGCGCAAGTTCGATTCGGCCGCCTATATCGCCCGCATCACCGCCCTGACCGACCCCCCCTGATCGAACCCCGAGGAGATCCAACGCGGAGATCGCCGGGAGGATCCCG
>CAYSYY010000069.1:0-9597 GCA_964435265.1 uncultured Gemmatimonadota bacterium | reverse complement strand
CCCCCCTGATCGAACCCCGAGGAGATCCAACGCGGAGATCGCCGGGAGGATCCCGCACCGCTGAAGAAACGGGACGGAAGCCTCCCGGTGAGATCAAGGCGGACGACGAGCGGCGCGGAGGCGTACCGGAAGGTACGTCGCACAAGCCGCGAGGAGATCCAACGCGGAGATCGCCGGGAGGATCCCGTCCCCTCTAGAAATTCACCACCAGCGAGACCGTAAAGATCGTGTCCAGCATCCTGAGTTCCACCAGGGCCGATTCCCCCGCCGGGAGGAGTGCGTCGGGATCGGCAGCCGCCACCAGGGCCGGCTGGTTGTCGAAGAGGAGCTGGAAGCTCACTTTCAGGGCCAGACTCCGGCTCATCGCCACCTGCAGCGAGTTCACCATGTCGGCCCGCAGGTCGGCGGTATCCTTCAGGTTCTCGTCCACCGCCAGATCGTTGGTGTAGGTCGCGCTCCCGCTGAGCCGGCGGGAATAGCTCCAGGTCAGCCGGGCCCCGGCGAAGGAGCGGATCCCCGCGGGACCGGGCGTCACGTCCTCCTGGCGCGTCCAGGTAGCCGCGTACTCGGTCTTGAAGGAGTGCCCTTCCTCATCGATCCAGGTGGTGCCGACACCGCCGGCGGCCGAGTACTGGTTCTCGATACCCGAGAAGCGGTTCCGCTTCCAGCCGCCGCTGCCGTAGAGGAACATCCTGGCGGAGATCTCCCGGTTGAGGGTGAGGCCCAGCCGGTAGCTCTCGGCGGTCAGCCGGGTGTCGGATACCCGGTCCACGACCGGGGGCGGTCCGGCGGCGGTGACGATGCGTTCAAAGGTCGTGCTCTCGGCCCGGATCGCTCCCAGCTTCAGCTCGTACGCGGTGTTCCCCCGGTCCCAGGTGAGTTTGTTGGCGAATCCGAGGGTGGCCGAACTGGCGTTCCCGCCGGTCACCACGTAGCTGAACTCGGCCACGTCCTTCCAGATCTTCGCTTCCTGGGCGCCGGCGTCCGGAGGAGTGAGGAGCAGCAGGAGGGGCAGGCAGGACAGGGCGGTACGTGTTCGCATGGCGGCGACCCTCCGGTCGGACCGGAATGGACGATACGGACTGTTCACGTCAGCGGTCGAGTCCCAGCACCTCCAGCCCCTGCTCGAAGACGATGTCCACCGGGATTCCCTCACCGGCCAGACGCGCCAGATCGGCCTCCAGCTCGGGATCCATCACCCCGTATCGGGCCATGAAGGCGGCGGCCGCGTCGTAATCGCCGTCCCCCTGGATGGTCAGGATGCGGCGGGCGAGGGCTTCGACCGCCTGCTTCGAGCGTTCGAAGTCGATGGTGTAGGTTCCGGCGGTCTCGTCACGGGTGAAGGCGCCCATCTCCCTGAAGAAGGCGAAGCGGGCCAGGTTGGCCCGGCCGTGGGCGCTCGAGGCACCGAAACGGACGGAGCGGAAGATCCCGGCGATGAAGGTCACGTAGTTGTCGATCAGGTCGGCCTCGCCCATCTCCCCCGCTTCGTGCAGCCGGGTGACGGCGTAGAGCCCGACGATGTCGGCCTTGCCCTCTTCGAGCGAGGAGGCCAGATCCTGCAGAGATTCCCGCACCGTTCCGCGTCCGGTCACGGTGTTCTTGAGGCCCAGGCCGTGGGCGACCTCGTGGAACATGGTATTGGTGAAGAAGGCCTCGAAGGTGACGTACCGGCGCTGTTCGGGCGTAATGAGCACGTTCACGATCGGGACCAGGATGCGCTCGAATTTCGCCTGCATGGCGTTCTTGAGCTGCAGGCGGCGGGCGCCCCGCCGGAGTTGTACCACCGGATCGTTCGGCAGGTTGATGGCGATCGTCTTCGAGCCGGCGTTGCAGTCGCCGGCGTAGTACACCGCGTCGTAGACGTTCAGATCGGAATCCCGCCCCGGCGTTTCCTGCCTGTAGCGGTTCTCGACCGGCAGGGTCCGCTGCAGGTCGGGCAGCAGCGCGATATAGCGCTCCAGCCGCGCGCTCCACGCCAGGTCCTTGATGAGAACGAAGCACTCGTGGGCGGCCTTGTACCCGAAGAGCTGATCCTCGTAGGTCTCGATCGGCCCGATCACCAGGTCGATGAGGTTATCCTTCATCTCCATCCAGGCGAAGTCGCTGGCCTGGTAGGAGTCGGTTTCGAGCGCGTCGGCCCGCAGCTCGAGATAGCGTCTGAAGCCCTGATCATCGGCCAGCTCCGCCGCCTCGCGCAGCAGCCGCACCGCCCGGGCGGTGGGCTCCGCATACGCCCGATGATAGGGCACCGCGTACAGGGAACCGTCTCCGGCCCGGCGGACCACCGTGTAGAGGCCCGCCAGCTCCGGCTCGGCCGCCACCGCGGTCTCGAACTCCTCGCGGGTCATGTCCTCGGGGTAGAACTGCGCTCCCCGCGGCTTCTCGCCGAATCCGGGCATGAACGGTTCGTCGCCGGCCAGGCGGTCCCACGGCCCGTAGTTTATCTCGAGGAAGGTGCGCAGCCAGCGGTCGCGCACGCCGGTCATGAGGTCGGCGCGGGGACCGTAAGACTCCATCCAGAAGATCTCGTTCATCGCCTCGGCGGCCGCGATCAGCAGGGGCAGCATCCGCCGCTGGTTCTCGCTGAGTGGACTCAGGTCGGTGGTGAGACGTACGCTGGTGTACTGCTCGACGCGCTGCCTGATCGACATGCCGTCCCCCGTTCGTTCGGCCGCTCCGCCGCAGCCGGCGGTCAGCAGCAGGACCGCGGTAAGCAGGGTCGTTCCGTACCGTCCGGACATGGTCGGTCTCCGCTCCTTCCCGGATTGGTATCCTACCGGCGCCGCGCCGGACCCGGCGACACCCGGGCCGCGATCACGCGGTCGCCCTCATAGAGTGCATCAACCACCGCCATCCCCTCAACCACATATCCGAAGGCGGTGTAACGGCCGTCGAGGTGGGGCTGCATGCTGTGGGTGATGAAGTACTGCGACCCCTCGGTATCCTTGCCCGCGCTCGCCATGCCGATCACCCCCCGCCGGTAGGCCACGCGGGTGAACTCGCTGCGGATGTCGAAACCCGGTCCGCCCAGACCGTCCTGACGCTCGACGTCCCCTCCCTGGACCACGAAGTTGGGCACCACGCGGTGGAAGGCGATGGAGTCGAAGCGCCCCTCGTCGGCCAGCCGCAGGATCGTCGCCACGGTCAGGGGTGCCTCCTCGACCGCCGCTACGACGACGATCCGCCCCTTCTCCGTCTCCAGCTCCAGCCGCGGTTCGGGACCGAGCGAGGCCAGCCAGGCCCAGTCGACCTCCGGGACCGGATCCGGTTCGATCGGCCCGAGGGCCGGACGCTCCCCGGTCAGTTCCGCCAGGCCGTCGGCCGCAGCGGCTCGCACCGCTCCTTCCCGATGACCGAGCGCCTGCTGCAGCACATCATGCCCATCCGGCGACCCGGTGGCTCCGAGCGCCTGCAGGATCGCGACCATCGGTTCGACGTCGTGCGGCGTGCTCATGCCCCGCCAGGCCGAAGCGAGAACCGTCACCGAACCCATGGCAACGAAGGCTGAATCGGCCAGGCTCCCGGCGGCGGCTAAAGACCGCCCGATATCTCCACTCGTCACCGCCCGGCTGAAGACCGCGAAGTACTCCTGGGCTCCGGCATCCGGCTGCGGCCGGCGGCGCCAGCGGGCGGCGAGCGCACCCACCGCCGCCGCGGCGATGAGCGGATCGTCGGAGCCGGCGTCATCACGCAGCCGGTCGAAGGCCGCCCGTCCCGGTACGGATGCAAGTGCGGTGAGACCGCGCGACCGGGCCCGGACCTCAGCGGCCGGCAGCGTCGCCAGCCACTGCAGCACCACCTCCGCCCGCCCCGCGGCGGCCAGGGCGGGCAGCAGTTCGACGGCGACTTGCCACTGCTCGGAATGCACCCCGGCCCAGTCGGCCAGGGTGGTGAGTTCGGCTTCGTTCAGCTCCGGAGCGGCTGCGGCGAGCGCGCGGGCCGCGGTGATCCCGACGTGGCGGGAGGGATCGGCCAGCGCGGCCAGGAGAGAGCGTCTGACCCGTTCCCGGGCTGTAAAGGCACCGAGCGCGGCGGCCGCCGTCGTTCGGGTGCGCCAGTCGGCGGCGTTGCGGAGGGCGTCCAGGATCCTATCGGCGTCTTCCTCCGCCCCCAGGCGGCCGAGCGCCTGCACCAGGTAGACCGCGGCGGGATCGCCGGTACCGAACTGATCGAGCGCCTGCCTGACCTCGTCGGCCGATTCCCGCCAGAGGTCGATGTCCCGCATCCGCCCGAAGAAGTAGGCGGCATTCAGGCGCAGCCGGGGATCGCGCCCGGTGAGCGCCCCGGCCAGGAAGGCGGTCGCTTCAGGAGCGAAGATCCCCCGCAGGCCGAAGCGGGCGACGGCCATGGCCAGATCGGGGCGCAGCGCTTCGGGCAGATCCACCGCCAGCAGCTGCCGGAGCGATCCGGGGCCGCCGCTCTTACCCAGGGCTTCGAGCACCCGGCTCCGCAGAACGGGATCGCTCTCGCGCATCAGGGTGCGCAGCAGGGCGGGAGCGGCGGTGGAGTCGCCGAGCTGGCCGAGGGCGAAGGCCGCCTCGGTCCGCACGGTGAGGATGTCGTCCTGGAGCCGGGCCGTGAGCGGACCGAGCGCGCCCGGGTCCTGAACGCTCGCCAGGGCGAAGGCCGCCCGGGCGCGTACCGCCGGATCGGGATCGGCCAGCCGGGCGATCAGGGCCGCGGAGTCGCGCGCCTCCTGCGAGACGACGATCGCCTGCAGGTCGGGTCGTGAGAGCAGGCCATCGGGGGGACGATCGCTGACCGGCGGAGCCGTGCCGCAGGCCGCCAGCATGAACAGGCCCAGGATCGGGACCGACAATCGGGGATCGGGGAGCCGGATATCCATGGCGTTTCCCTCTTTCGCAACCGCCGGGGTCGGACCAGCTCACCGAGCCGGAGCGGGATCCCCGGGCCGACCAGGACTCCGCACACTGCGGCGGCGTGGAGCATGCCGGGATCAGCCCAGAACGGCCAGGAATACTCCGGCCGCCACGGCACTGCCGATGACCCCGGCCACGTTCGGAGCCATGGCGTGCATGATCAGGAAATTGTTCGGATCCTCCTGCGCGCCGACCATCTGGCAGACCCGGGCCGAATCGGGCACGGCCGAAACACCGGCCGCCCCGATGATCGGATTGATCGGCTCCCGGCTCACGGCGTTCATCAGTTTAGCGAAGAGCACGCCGGCCGCGGTGGCCACGCAGAACGAGGCGGCCCCGAGACCGAAGATCATGAGCGATTCCGGGGTCAGGAACCGGCTGGCATCGGTCGAGGTGCCCACCGCGAAGCCGAGTACGATCGTGATGATGTCTATGAACGCGGTACGGGCGGTCTTGGCCAGCCGCTCGGTCACCCCCGATTCCTTCAGGAGGTTCCCGAAGAAGAGCATCCCGAGCAGGGGGATGGCGCCGGGGGCGATGAAGGCGGTGAGCAGGAACCCGAGGACGGGGAAGATGATGCGCAGCCGCCGCGAGACGGGCCGGGAGGGGGTCATGCGGATGAGCCGTTCCCGCCGGGTGGTCAGCAGCCGGATTATGGGGGGCTGGATGACCGGGACCAGGGCCATGTAGGAATAGGCCGCCACTGCGATCGCCCCGATGAACTCCGGAGCCAGGCGGGAGGAGAGGAAGATGGCGGTGGGACCGTCGGCGCCGCCGATGATGCCGATCGCCGCGGCCTGGCGCAGGTCGAAGCCCAGGGCGAGGGCGCCGAGGAAGGTCAGGAAGATGCCCGCCTGGGCGGCCGCTCCCAGCAGGATGAGTCGGGGATTGGAGAGCAGGCAGGAGAAGTCGAGCATGGCGCCGATGCCCAGGAAGATGAGCGGCGGGTACCACCCGTAGCGAACGCCGTGATAGAGGATCGCGAGCACACTCCCGTCTTCGTAGACTCCGATGTTCATCCCGGGCGCGAAGGGGATGTTCCCCACCAGCATCCCGAATCCGATCGGCACCAGGAGCAGCGGTTCGTAGTCCTTGGTGATCGCCAGCCAGATGAAGACGCCCCCCACCACGAGCATGACGAGGTTGCCCCAGGTGAAGTGGCCGAACGCTCCGGTTCCGAGGAAGTCGAGGATGATCCGCATGCCGCGTCCCGTCGCTCCGGGATCCTAGGTGAATTCCACCAGGGTGTCGCCCTCGCGCACGTTGTCACCGGCCGCGATGGGGATGCTCCTGACGGTGCCGGCGGCCGGCGCGGCGATCGAGGTGTTCATCTTCATCGCCTCGATCACGAGCAGTACCTGCCCTTCCTGCACCTCCTCACCCGCCCGGCACTTCACCTCGATGACGGTACCCGCGATGGGCGAGGTGACCAGACTGCCGGGTTGACCGGCCGGGGATGAGCTGGCGGATGCAGCGACGGGGCGGGCGGCGGGAGCGACCGCGAGGGGCGGCGCCGGATGGCCGTGCTCACCCCCGACGGCTGAGAGGGCGGGCAGCGGTCCCGAGGCCGGGAAACCCTCACCCGGATCCAGGACCTCGACCTCGACCTCGTAGGCCACTCCGTGAACAGTGATCTTCAGCTTCACCTTCTCTCACTCCCTATGGATTGCGGGTGATGACGTGCGAGCCCAGGAGCACCGCGCGCCCCTGCTGCGACCAGGTGCTCACCGGAGCGTCCATCCGCGGCAGACGCCGCACCCGGCGGATGAGGAAACGGCCGTGGATCATCGTCGCCGCCGCCGCCGTGATCACGATCAGGGTCGGGGTGTCGATGGTGGGCGCCTTCTCCCGGGCCAGCTCCCGGGCCCGTTCCTCACCGGCGCGCAGGCGATCGTCGAACCGGCGGATGAGCGAGACGACCAGACAGATGAGTGCCAGGACCGCGAAGACCACCGTGATCCCTGCGAGCGAGAGCTCGATGGCCCGGCCGGCCAGGTTCTCCACAGTGTCAGCCTCTCTCTCAGAGCGGGATGAGCCCGTGCTTCTTGGCGGGCCGTAGCTGGCGCTTGGCCTTGAGCACTTCCAGCGCCGCGGCCAGGTAGGCGCGGGTATCGGCGGGTTCGATGACGTCGTCGATGAGCCCCCGCGAGGCGGCTTCGAAGGGATGGGCGAACTCGCGCCGGTACGCCTCGATCCTCTCCCGCCGCATCGCCGCGGGGTCGGCGGCCTCGGCGATCTCCTTCCGGTACAGCACGTTCACCGCTCCTTCGGCTCCCATGACCGCGATCTCGGCCCCGGGCCAGGCGCAGGTCCGGTCGGCGCCCATGTCCTTCGCGCACATCGCCAGGTAGGCGCCGCCGTAGGCCTTGCGGATCACCACCGTCATCTTCGGCACCGTGGCGGCGGCGTAGGCGAAGAGCATCTTCGCCACGTGACGGATGATCCCGCCGTACTCCTGCTGCACCCCGGGCAGGAAGCCGGGTACGTCCACCAGGGTTATGAGCGGGATGTTGAAAGCGTTGCAGAAGCGGATGAAGCGCGCGGCCTTGTCCGAGGAGTCGATGTCGAGAACCCCGGCCCGGTGCTGCGGCTGGTTGGCCACCACTCCGATGGTGCGGCCCTCCAGCCGCCCGAAGCCGACGATGATGTTGGGAGCGAAGTGCTCCTGCACCTCGAGGAACTCGGTTCCGTCGACGATATGGCGGATCACGTCGTGCATGTCGTACGGCTCGCGCGGATCGGCCGGCACGATGGCGTTCATGGCCTCGTCGGGGATGAGGAGGTCGTCGTGCAGCTCGGGATAGAAGGGGGGGTCCTCGGTGTTGTTGCTGGGCAGGAACGAGAGCAGGTGGCGGGCGATCCGGATCGCTTCGATCCCGCTGTCGGCCACGAAGTGCACCACCCCTGAGTAATGGGCGTGGCTCTCCACCCCGCCGAGCTGCTCGGCGGTGATCTCTTCGCCGGTCACCTCCTTGATGACGGTGGGACCGGTGATGTACATCTGTCCCTCGTGGCGCACCTGGATGATGAAATCGGTCAGGGCCGGCGAGTAGGCCGCGCCACCGGCGCATGGTCCGGCGATGATGCTGATCTGGGGCACCACCCCCGAGAGCAGGACGTTGCGGTAGAAGATCCTGCCGTACCCGGAGAGCGAGGCCACCCCCTCCTGGATGCGGGCTCCGCCCCCGTCGTTGATGAAGACGAAGGGATCGCCGGTGGTGAGGGCGGCGTCCATGGTCTCGACGATCTTCCGGGCCGTGGCTTCGCCCACCGATCCCCCCGCCACGGTGAAATCCTGGCTGGCGGCGTAGACCGGCCGCCCGTCCACGATCCCGAAGCCGGTGACCACCCCCTCGCCGGGCAGTTCCCGGCCCGCCAGACCGAAACTGACGGCGTGGTGAGTGATGAAGGGGAAGGTCTCCTGGAAGGTGTCGGGTTCGAAGAGGAGCGCCAGCCGCTCGCGGGCGGTGAGCTTGCCCTCCTCGTGCTGCTTGCGGACGCGTTCCTCGCCCCCCCCCGCCAGGACCTTCCGGCGGCGCTCGCGGAGCTCCCTGATCGACTCGTCCATGTTGTCCTGCCTCGTGACTGCGGCCGGTCCCCGCCCGCTCAGGCGGCGGAACCGGTGACGGGATTGGCCAGCACCCCCACGCCGGGGATCTCGACCTCGACGATATCGCCGGGGGCGAGCGGTCCGACCCCGGCGGGTGTGCCGGTGGCGATGAGATCGCCCGGCTCCAGTGTCATGATGGTTGAAATATAGGCCAGAAGATCGGGGATACCGTAGTGCATGTCGCGGGCAACGCCGTGCTGGCGCTCGGTGCCGTTGACGCGGCAGATCACCTCCAGCCCGCGCCATTCCGCGCCCGGGGGCAGCGGCACGACCGCCGGACCGACGGGGCAGAAGGTGTCGAAACCCTTGGCCCGGGTCCACTGGCCGTCGGTCTTCTGCAGGTCGCGGGCGGTGACGTCGTTGACACAGACGTACCCGGCGATGGCGGCCGCTGCCGCCTCGGGCGTCACGGCTCTGAGCCGGGCCCCGACCACGACTCCGATCTCCCCTTCGTGCTCGACCCGTTGCGATAACGGCGGCAGGACGATGGCCTCGCCGTCGCCGATCACCGCCGAGGGCGGCTTGAGGAAGAGCAGCGGTTCGGCGGGCATCTCATTGCCCATCTCGGCGGCGTGCTCAGCGTAATTGCGCCCCACGCAGACGATCTTGCCGGGGCGGCTCAGGCCGGGCGCGAACTCCATGACGATCTTCCCCTCTCGTGGCAGTCCGGCAGGCGGGCACCATACGGCAGCGGGCTCACCACCCGCCGCACCGGTGCAATATGCTCCCGCCACCCCGCCGCTGCCTCAGCATTTTCACCGGCTGCACTCCTGTCCATGCAACCTGCATATTCAATATTCAAATCGCATGGCTGGGTTCCGCTGTCACTCAGCGGATAAACCGATCCGAGGCTGGAGAACGGTCCGGGCGGCACCCCGCAGGGGAGTGCCGCCCGGTAGTCGGTCGACGGTTGCGTTGCTGCCTGATGAGGCACCGCCCGGAAAAGCGGTGTCCGGTCGGTGGCCGCGGCGCCGGATAGGTCCGGCGGTCAGCCGGTTCCTGTCAGCGGCCCCGCCCGCGCCGGCCGCCGCCCTCCTCTTTCTCGGCCTCCTCGTACTGCCGGTAGTTCATCACGTAACGGTCGAGCCAGGCGACCCAGCGGGC
>CAYSYY010000068.1:7532-11173 GCA_964435265.1 uncultured Gemmatimonadota bacterium | reverse complement strand
CTCTAATAATATATCTATACTCCCTTACTATTGGTCATAGGCTCACCGCACTAAATTCACATCGCCCGCTACTGAAAACCGCAACAGGTTCTAGGGCTATACTCTCTATGTTAATACATAGCGATTTATCTTGGGATGCTAAAGTGTCATTACTGTTGCATTTGTTGCTCCAATGATGTATTATGCACCGTAGAATTTTAGAGTATTCTATAGATTTCTGTAATTTTGCAGTGGAATAGAAATTTTTTCAGCCTAGAATGAGTGATCTATGCCAAGACTAAAATCTTTGAGCCAGCGACCACAGATCAGCATAAGTGAAGCTAGTCGCCTTCTCGGGGTTAGCGAAACAACGCTACGCCAGTGGACCGATGACGGTAAGATTAGGGCTTTTATTACACCAGGCGGTCACCGCCGCTACTCCAGAGTGGAGCTACAGCAGTTTATGGGGTCGCAAAAAAGGGTGCACACCATGAAGGACTTGGTCACCGAGTTAGAGCATGCTGCGCCATTACACCGCGAAATTGCCCATACGCTATTCAGTTCAACGTCGTGGTATAACGAGCTTGACAGCGAATCCCAGCAACATCTGGCTGAGGCGGGCAGGCGACTCCTTAATCTTGTTATCAAATACATAACCGAGCCGCATAAACGAGAGGAGACCGTTGAGCTTGTCCGAGACGCTGGGCGTGACTTCGGTGAGACACTGGCAAAGCTGGGGCTATCACTCACCGATTCCATTGAGGCTTTCATCAAGCACCGTGATCCGGTACTAAATGCGGCTACTCGCCTCATGAAAGGTAGGGAGGCGCTGAACGAGCGCGCAATCGAGGCTATACCCCTGGTAAGTCACGTTATGGACGAAGCTCTGGTCTCGCTGATAACGGCGTACGAGAAAAATCGAAATACTCTCCGAAATAGCAACAACAGAGGCAATGACCTGTGATCTCCATCTCCCGGCTACTTTGTGACCACGTTGGGCCAGATGACCACCTTCGCTACGGCAGCAAAGAGCTTAGTTTGCCATCAAATGGTTTCTCACCTCCCATTGTTGTTTGGAACTGTACCAGGCAATGCAACCTGCATTGCATCCATTGCTACGCCAGTGCCACCGGACGAGGACATCCCGAAGAGATGGATACCCAGGAGGGAAAGGCGCTCATTCGTGACCTGGCGGATTTCGGCGTGCCCGTGCTTCTGTTCTCCGGAGGTGAGCCGCTACTTAGAGAAGACATCTTTGAACTGGCGGGGTTTGCTCAAGACCAAGGAGTAATTCCTGTCCTTTCCACCAATGGAACCCTTATTACAGAGTCGGTAGCCAGAAAGATACGCAGCGTCGATTTTAGAGAAGTTGGGATCAGCTTAGACGGCATCGGGGCGAACAACGACCGCTTTCGCGGTAAAAGGGGCGCCTACCAGGCAACCCTCCAGGGCATCCGAAGCTGCGTGGCCCTGGGGCAACGGGTTTCTCTCAGGTTCACTATTACTCGCTCCAACTATGAGGAGATACCAGCCATTTTCAGATTGGTAGAACAGGAAGGCATTGATCGTATTTGTTTTTATCATCTCGCCTATGCCGGTAGAGCAGAGGGAATGAGAAAAGATGACCTGGGCCCCTCTGAGACCAGAGATGTAATAGACATGATATGTAAAGAGACCCTGGAGCTTAATAAACGTGGACAACGAAAGGAAATCCTAACCGTGGGCAATCATGCTGATGGCGTTTACCTCTACCTCAAGCTAAAGAATCAAGATCCCCAGCGCGCTAGCAGGGTCCTGGCTCTACTTAGAGCAAATGGGGGCAATAACTCAGGCATCCGAATCGGGGCGGTAGATAATTTGGGAAATGTTCACCCCGATCAATTCTGGTGGCATTACTCTCTGGGCAACGTGCGACAGCGAAAATTCGGCGATATATGGACGGATACCTCGGAACCACTGATGCGGGGGTTAAAGGATAGGAAGGGGCTGCTAAGAGGCCGCTGTGGCCAGTGTCAGCACCTCGACCTTTGCAACGGAAACCTGCGGGTCCGAGCGGAGTCGGTTTTCGGTGATGTCTGGGCAGAAGACCCGGCATGTTATCTCACTGATGAGGAGATTGGACTGACCCGGTGAGAGAAGATGCGTTCAGAAGGGGTCGTCCCAATCCCACGGAGAAGATTCAACACAGCTTGAAACTGGTGGCCTGGGAGATTACTCGAAGCTGCAATCTGTTTTGCGCTCACTGCCGGGCGTCGGCGGGCTATGGCCATTACGAGGGCGAGCTTTCGACTAAGGAATGCCTCCGCCTCATCGATGAGATCCTCGAAGTGGGTAGGCCAATCTTGATCCTCACTGGTGGCGAGCCGTTGCTACGCCAAGATCTATTCGAGATTGCCCGATATGCCGTGACCAAGGGACTACGAGTTGTCATGGGCAGCAACGGTACGCTCATCACCGAGGAGACTGCTGCCCGTTTAAAGGATGTCCCGGTATCACGAATTGGGGTGGGCGTAGACTTCCCAGTTCCCGAACTGCAGGATAAATTCCGGGGTCAGGCAGGTGCATTCGAAGCTGCTATGGCAGGTATAGCCGAGGCCCGTAAAGCAGGCATCGACGTTCAGATTAATTGCACGGTTACCAAAATGAATGCCCGCTACCTGGATGACCTGCTCGATTTGGCGCTGAAAGTGGGGGCTGTTGCTTTCCACCCCTTCATGCTGGTACCAACGGGGCGGGGCAAGGGGCTCAGAGCAGAGGAGCTTAGCCCTCAAAAATATGAGCGGATATTGAATTGGATATATGATAAACAAATGGAACTGGGAGACAGTATGTTCTTCAAGCCCACAGATGCCCCCCACTACATGCGGGTAATAATGCAGAGGGATGCAAAGATTGAGCCCGATAAACCCAAAACTGCCGACACGCATGGTCCTATGGCATCGCTCACCCGCGGCTGCCTGGCCGGTATAGGCTATTGCTTCGTCTCTCACCGAGGGATGGTGCAGGGATGCGGGTACCTCGATGTAGAGGCCGGCAACATTAGAAAGGAAAGCTTCGGCAAGATCTGGGAAGGTTCGCCCCTATTTCGTGAGTTGAGAGATCTCTCCAACATTAAAGGGAAATGTGGTGTCTGTGAGTATAAAAGGGTATGTGGTGGGTGCAGAGCTAGAGCCTATGAAGCCACGGGAGACTATCTGGCTGCGGAGCCATACTGCATCTATGAGCCGGGCGTACTGCGAAGGCAGACAAAGGCAGTCAGCGAGGGAGCACAGGTTGAAAACAGGCCTTAATGATATTGCAGGCCTTGATGATATAGATAGAGGGCTGATTAACCTGATACAGGCTGAATTCCCTCTCGTCAGGGAGCCCTTTTCCGATTTAGGGCTTAAGCTGGGTATTAGCGCAGGGCAGGTAATCCATAGAATCGAGAGGCTGAAGACCGTGGGAATAGTTCGTCAGATAGGTCCTGTCTTCGATGCCGGGGGCCTGGGCTACCGTACTACCCTTGTGGCAATGAGGGTCCCGGAGAGCAGGCTGGATAATGCTGCTCGGGTTATAAGCGAACACCCCGGAGTTAGCCATTGCTACCAACGTGATAACCGTTTCAATCTGTGGTTCACCCTGGCCCCTCCCCACAGGGTGGATATAAAGAGCTAGCTGCG
>CAYSYY010000068.1:0-7522 GCA_964435265.1 uncultured Gemmatimonadota bacterium | reverse complement strand
AAACGGTCTCATTTGTGCCGACGATATTCTCGATCTACCAGCACTGAAGGTTTTCAAAATAGGGGTCTATTTTGATATGCAGGGGAACGGCGAAGCGCCGCCGGACACCGGCATCGATTATAACAGGTCATCACATATAGACGACCAGTTGTCGCCCGCCGACCGTGCATTGATCAACGAGCTGCAGCAGGACCTACCCCTATTGGAGAGGCCCTTTGACCTGTTATCAGCGAGGCTGCACATGGATGTGAATGAATTCCTGAATCTCTTTCGCTCTCTAAAGCAGCGCGGCTTAATGCGACGCTTTGGTGCCTCCATAAAGCACAACAGAATTGGTTTCGTGGCAAACGCTATGGCCTGCTGGATAGTTCCACCGGACATAGTGGACAAGGTGGGAAGAAAGCTGGCAGCCTTTGGGGAGGTCAGTCATTGCTACGAACGGAGAACCAATTCGCTCTGGCCGTATAACCTCTTCGCCATGATCCATGGGCGTACCAAAGAAGCCTGCCAGGGCGTGGTGAGCCAAGTATCCCGTCAGACCGGCTGCAAGGACAACGTATTGCTATTCAGCGTTAGAGAATTCAAGAAGGTGAGAATAAGGTATCAAGTATGAAGGGACACGAGCAGGCATCTCCCTACTACCCGATTTTTCTGAATATCAGGGGCAAGAAATGTGTGGTGGTCGGTGGTGGGCAGGTCGCCCTTCGCAAGGCAAATGCGCTTCTTAAGCACGGGGCCAACGTCGAGGTGATCAGCGCCGACCCTTGTCAAGAGCTGGGCAAGCTGGCTGAGAGGAGGGAAGTGCACCTTCTTTCCAGAGATTATGCCCAGGGTGATCTGGTGGATGCCCTCATTGCTATAGCCGCCACCGACAACGGTAAAACGAACGAGGAAGTAGCTGCAGAAGCCAGGGGAATAGGAATTCTGATTAATGTGGTAGATGACCCCCATCGCTCTGATTTTATTGTTCCCTCGTATCTTAGCCGCGGCGATGTTACGATCGCCGTCTCTACCGGGGGGAGGAGCCCGGCACTGGCGCGGAAAATCCGAGCCAATTTAGAGAAAGACTTCGGTACTGAATATGCCTCTTTGGCCCTAGTGATCAGTGAGGTTCGATCTGAACTGAAGAGAAGAGGGATTACGGTTGAAAGCGATTACTGGCAAGAGGTCTTAGATCTGGACTCGTTAATAGACATGGTGCAGGCAGGCCGAATTGAGGAAGTGAGAGCGATCCTCCTCACCAATCTAGAGAAGCTGGGACGAAGGGAGTCATGAGGTGAAGCCAGTTGCTTCCTATCTCTGCTTGGTCGGCGTAAATCACAGCACAACGACGGTTGCGACCCGCGAGAGGCTGGCTATCGGCACCAGCCAGCTCGGCGATGCCCTGGTTTCGCTAGGTAGCTATGTGGGCAAAGGCGTTATTCTCTCCACATGCAACCGGACTGAGATTTACACTGTGAACGGCGATAGCAGTTACGCGAAGCAAGCCAGCATCGACTTCCTAAAAACTTATTCAAACATCTCCGGCGCTGACCTGCGACACTATGTTTATGCGCACAGGGATAAAGAGGCCATAGAGCATCTTTTTCGCGTGGCTTCCGGGCTCGACTCAATGATAATCGGCGAGTTTGAGATCCTTGGACAGGTGGGTCGAGCATTGGAGGCTGCTGAAAAGGTGCGAACGGTGAATTTTCCCTTACGCAATCTCTTCCGGAACGCTATCCGCACGGGCAGGCTGGTTAGGGACGAGACCTTGATTAGCAGAAATGCGCTTTCGGTCAGTTCCGTGGCGGTAGACCTGGCAACAGGAGTTATCGGCAACCTCAGCAACCGTAGAATTCTGATTATCGGCGCTAGCGAAGCTGGCATGTTAGTGGCCAAAGCAGCCAGAGAAAGGGGTGCTCGCCATATAGCTGTTACCGCCCGATCAGAAGAGAGAGCTTCAACTCTAGCAGCGACGCTGGGGGGGAGATCAGCTGCCATCAGTGATATAAAAGCTGAGTTGAGCGCCTCAGACGTTGTCATTAGCTGTACCGGAGCACCACATCCAGTATTGGATCTGCACCTTGTGAAAGAGGCCATGGAAACTCGCCCAAAGCTTCCTCTTGTGATTATTGATATTGCAGTTCCCCGGGATGTGGAGCCGGCGGTTGAGCAAATAAACAATGTATTCCTGTACAACATTGACCACCTTAGCGAGGTTTCAGATTCAAACCGTGAGCTGAGAGAGAAGGAAATCCGTAGTGCCTCAGCGATCGTAGAGACGCAAGCAGATAAGTTCTTCCGGTGGTGGCAGGCTCTGGAGGTTAGGCCTACGGTGAGCGCCCTGGTAAATAGGGCTGAGGAGATACGCCTCCGCCAATTGAACCTAACCTTTAAGAAGCTTCAGGGGCTGTCCGACGAGGAGCGAGCTAGCCTGGAATCCATGACTAAGGCAATCGTAAAGAAAATACTCCATGAACCAATACAGTGCCTCAAGGAAAATGCGCACAAGGAAGAAAGCTATACTGAATTGGTCCGTGATCTTTTCGGTCTGGAGGGGGAGAAGCAAGAGTGAGGAAGGGCATCGTCATTGGTTCCCGGGGCAGCAAGCTTGCTCAAATTCAAGCTAAAAGCATGTTAGACAAATTGCAGGAGCTGAATCCTGAGCTTGAGTTCACCCTCGACACAATAGTAACCAGAGGTGACCGCGAGCATAAGGTCCCTATGGATCGGATGGCAGGTGTGGGGGTATTTGTGAAGGAACTGGAGGAGGCCCTACTGGATGGCCGAATCGACCTGGCAATTCATAGCCTTAAGGATATGCCCACTGAAATCCCCAACAGGCTATCCTTGGCAGCAGTTGTAGAGAGGCTCGATCCCAGGGATGTTCTGGTATCGAAAACCACCAGGCTCTCCGAGCTGGCACCAGGTTCACGAGTGGGCACGGGGAGCTTGCGGCGTGCCATTCAGGTACTCAGCTATCGCCCTGACCTGGAAATATGTAGCATCAGGGGAAATATTGATACCCGACTGCGGAAGGTGTCCTCTGGCAAACTTGACAGCGTTATACTGGCTGCTGCGGCCATGATCCGTCTTGGCTATGAGGAAAGGATAACGGAATACCTATCTCCAGAGCACTTTCTTCCGTCGGTAGGACAAGGAGCGCTGGGGATAGAGATACGCTCAGGTGACGAGCACATAGCCGAGCTCGTTTCCGTACTCAATCACCGCCCCACCCAGTGCAGCGTCGTTGCCGAGCGTGCCTTTCTCCTAGCCCTGGGCGGCGGCTGTCGTGCCCCGATAGCAGCGCTGGGCACACCCAGTAGCGATACCCTCAGGCTTGACGGAATGGTGGCTGGCACCACTGGCCAGTCAATTATAAAAAGCTCTGAGGAAGGAAACATCTCTGGCCCCGAGCAGATAGGAGTCCGGCTGGCTCAAAAGATACTTGCAATGGGTGCATCACAACTCATCAGAGAGGCGAAAGTCCGGTGAAGCGTGGCAAGGTTTACCTGGTAGGAGCCGGACCTGGTGATCCGGGACTGATTACAATTAAGGGTCTCGATTGTCTCAAGCATGCTGATGTGATCGTATATGATCACTTGGTCGATTGCAGCCTTCTCGATTCAGCCCGCCCTGACGCGGAAAAGATATACGTGGGTAAGACCCCTGCGTGCCATGCCCGGGAGCAAGGCGATATAGATCGCCTGCTGGTGGAGAAGGCAAAGGAGGGCAAGACGGTAGCGCGACTGAAGGGAGGGGACCCGTTCATCCTGGGGCGGGGAGGAGAGGAGGCGGAAGCCCTGGCACGGAACCAGGTCTCCTTTCAGGTGATATGCGGGGTATCATCGGCGTCGGCTGTCCCCGCCTATGCTGGCATCCCGCTTACACACCGCGGGCTGGCATCGTCCTTCGCCGTTGTTACCGGACACGAGGACCCCGGCAAAGGCAGATCAAGCATTGCCTGGGAGAAGCTGGCTACGGCGGCGGACACCTTGGTCTTTCTTATGGGCATGGCAAACCTGTCTCATATAGTTGAGAAACTGGTAGATCATGGCAGAGCTCCCGCTACCCCAATTGCTCTTATCAGAGAGGGCTGTGGGCCCAGGCAGGAAACCGTTGTCGGCACGTTGTCCGACATAGTAGCCAAAGCGACACAGAAAGGTTTCAGCCCTCCCGCAGTGATAGTGGTCGGAGAGGTGGTCAGGCTACGGGAAAAGCTCCGCTGGTTCGACAACCGTCCCCTATTTGGCAAGCGCATCCTGGTCACCAGGGCCGAGCATCAGGCCAGCCTAATGAGCAGACTTCTCAGGGAGAAGGGCGCCCAGCCAGTTAAAATGCCCGTAATCGAGATTCAGGCTGCACTACATACAGACGAACTGGATCGAGAAATCCTCAATCTGGACAATTATCAATGGATAGTCTTCACCAGCGTCAATGGTGTAGAGGTATTCTTCCTACGGTTATCTGATCTGGCTCTGGATGCCCGATGTCTTAAGGGCATCAGGATCGGCGCTATCGGCCCAGCCACCGCAAAGGCGATAACCACATATGGGATAGTCCCTGACTACGTTCCCAATACCTATACCAGTGAGGGCTTATTGTCCGGGATCAAAGATAGAGTGGTTGCTGGTTCTCGTGTTCTACTCCCTCGTGCTGACATAGCGAATAGGGAACTGGCTGAAGGGATCACCCAGCTCGGAGCAGAGGTGCGCGAGATAGCCATTTACAGTACCATCCAGGCAAATAAAGATTGTTCCCAAGGAAAACACATGCTCTTATCTGGAAATATTGACACGGTTACCTTTACCAGCTCCTCAACCGTGACCAATTTACTAGATTTGCTGGGTACCGAGATCCATTCAATAGGAAAGGCTAAGGTTGCTTGCATCGGGCCAAAGACAGCGGCTACGGCTGAAGAAAGGGGGTTGAGAGTGGACATAGTTGCCGGGGAAAACACGATCCCCGGATTAGTTGAGGCTATAGAACAGTACTACCGTACAGGTGAAGGGAGGAGCACATGACAGGCTTTCCTCTATTACGTTCTCGTCGTCTACGGCAGACGGAACCGCTACGGGCCTTAGTTCGGGAAACCCGCATCAGTGTAGGGGATCTGGTTTACCCCATCTTTGTCGTAGAGGGCAACGGCCAAAAACAGGAAATAGCCACCATGCCAGGCATCTTTCGCTATTCTATAGATATGCTGCCCGGGGAGATTGAGGGAGTGGCTAAGCTCGGAATTCCAGCAGTGATCCTGTTTGGTATACCCAGCAATAAGGACGCGTTCGGCTCTGCGGCTTATCATCCCAAAGGGGTTGTTCAGCAAGCATTACGCACCGTCAAGCAGTCGGTGCCGGAGCTACTGATAATGACCGACGTTTGTCTCTGCGAATACACAAGCCACGGTCACTGTGGAATTGTTGTAGATGGCTATGTCGATAACGACCAGACCCTGAAACTCCTGGCAAGAACGGCGCTATCCCATGCTGAGGCCGGTGCTGATATAGTGGCGCCATCCGATATGATGGATGGCAGGGTTAAGTCGATCCGGGAAGCACTGGAGGAGGGGGGATTCAATCATATTCCCATTCTTTCCTACGCCGCAAAATATGCCTCCGCTTTCTACGGGCCCTTCCGCGAGGCCGCCGAATCCACGCCGCAGTTCGGCGACCGCCGCTCTTATCAGATGGATCCCCCTAACTGGCGAGAGGCTTTGAGGGAGGTAGAACAGGATATAGCCGAGGGCGCAGACATGATTATGATAAAGCCTGCCTTGGCTTACCTGGATGTCCTACATAGGGTACGCAATGCCTTCAATTGCCCATTGGCTGCCTACAATGTCAGCGGCGAGTTCGCCATGGTTAAAGCAGCGGCGCAGCGCGGCTGGATAGATGAGAGACAGACGATACTCGAGATTCTAACCGCTATCAAGAGGGCAGGTGCGGACTTCATCATCACCTACCACGCCAAGGAGGCTGCTTCCTGGGTATGAGCCCGGGAGGTGTGAATATGAAGAATTCAAAGCGTTCAAGCGAGCTCTTTGATGAAGCCAAACGCTATTTGCCCGGGGGTGTCAATAGCCCGGTACGAGCCTTTAAGGCAATTAATATATGCCCCCTCTTTATTAAACGTGGCCAGGGTTCCCGAATATGCGATGAGGACGGCAATGAATTTATAGACTACGTTTGTTCCTGGGGCCCATTAATCCTGGGACATTCCCACCCCCAAGTGGTGAAGGCGCTCAAGAAGGCGGTAGAGCAAGGTACAAGCTTTGGCGCTCCCACTGAGCTTGAGACCACGCTGGCAAAAATGGTCTGCACGGCTATGCCTGCTATTGAAATGATTCGCTTTGTTAACTCAGGCACAGAAGCTGCCATGAGTGCCATACGTCTGGCCCGAGCCTTCACCGGCAGAGACAGAATAGTGAAGTTCGCCGGGTGCTACCATGGACATTCAGACGGACTTCTCGCCAAGGCCGGTTCTGGGGTAGCTACATTAGGGATACCAGATAGCCCCGGAGTGCCATCGAGCTATACTCGTGATACGCTTGTAGTTCCTTACAATGATACAAATGCCGTTAGGCACTTATTCGAGCACTATCCAAAAGAGATTGCGGCTGTAATAGTCGAGCCAGTTGCAGCTAACATGGGAGTAGTTCCACCCCGGCCTGGATTCTTGGAAGGCCTTGATAGCTTAACCGAAAAGTGCGGGGCTCTACTCATATTCGATGAGGTGATCACTGGTTTTCGCCTGGCTTATGAAGGGGCGCAGGCCCTCTATGGAATAACACCAGATTTAACCTGCCTGGGAAAGGTTATTGGTGGCGGGTTACCAATAGGAGCTTATGGTGGCAAGCGAGAGATTATGGAGATGGTAGCACCAATGGGGCCAGTTTATCAGGCAGGCACGCTGTCTGGTAATCCCTTGGCTATGACAGCGGGAATAGAGACGCTCAAGGTTTTAAGCCGACCAGGGGTTTACCGGCAACTGGAAGCCATGTCATCTGCTTTAGAAGAGGGCATAGCCGCGGCTTCGACCAGCGCGAAGGTACCTGTGCATACATCACGCGTAGGCTCGATCCTGACTGCTTTCTTCACCGATGAACCAGTATTTGATTTCGAATCAGCGAAGCGGGCAGATGCGCGGCTCTTTGGCCTATTCTTCCAACAGCTATTAGAAGAAGGCATTTACTGGTCCCCCTCTCAATTTGAAGCAGCCTTTGTCTCCGTTGCTCATTCTAGCGAAGATATTCAGATTACAGTTAAGGCTATAGACAGGGCACTCCACTCCCTTGCTTCTGTTAGCTAGGAAAGGCGTCTGTTGGGGCAAGTAAAAAAGGTGTACGCTTTCTCTTGCGACCCGACGTATTGTATTGATTTTTTTTCGAATCTCTGTATAATTTCTTTTGACTTGTCTCCTCGTTGATGTAAAAACTGCAGGTCATAGGGAGCTGAAATACAGTAGTTTTAGCTTCTAATTGAGGAGGAATTGCAGGCCGCGTATTCGTAAACCGCCGGTCGTCGGTCCGGTTCCGGCCGCT
>CAYSYY010000067.1:0-11322 GCA_964435265.1 uncultured Gemmatimonadota bacterium | reverse complement strand
CTGGCCGGGCCGGCCGCTGCGGAGCGGGCGGAATACTACGGAGTGTGGGAACGCGAAGCGGTTCTCGTGGACGGGGTGGAAATGCCGCTGGAGACCGAGAACTTCGATCCCCGCCTGGCGCAAAGCCACTACACTGTCCTGCGCAATCGGATCGACCGGGAACTGAAATTCACTCCGCCGGTGACTCTCGGGCTGACCGTAGACCGGCGTGACGACACCTTCGTCATCGCCGTCGATGTGACGCCGGAGATCGACCTGGAGGGACACGACCTGGTGTTGCGGATCGCCCTGGTGCAGAATGAAGCCCGTTCGCCGGCCTGGTCCGGTCCGCTCTCCCGGCCGGGGGAGTACGAGGTGGGTTCCCACCCGTATGTGGTTCGTCACCTGGCCGGCGGCGGCGCCGGCATCCCGGTCGTCCTCACCGATCCGACCTTCCGGACCACCGTGACGGTGACGCGGGAACAGATCGAGACTCAGCTCCACCAGTGGCTGGTGAGGAGCGCCGAAGAGCTGGAGGTGCCGGAGGAGCTGCGGCAGCTGCTCAACCGTCGCGAGAACATCCCACTGGATGAGCTGTCCGTGGTGGCCTTCGTACAGCGCGAGCAGGACAAGCGCATCCTGCAGGCCGCGCTCTGGCGTCAGTGATCGTGGCGCGGAGCCGGATGGAGAGCGAAGCGGTACCTGCGGACCGGTGTTCTCAGGGGACCAGGACGACCTTGCCGAACTGACGCCGGTCGTCCAGATAGAGGTGGGCGTCACGGGCTTCGGCAAGCGGGAAGACCCGGTCCACCACCGGCACCAGATCGCCCGAACGTATTCCCCGGACCACCTCGAGCAGTTCCTTGCGGCCCCCCATATACGATCCGATCAGGTGGAGCTGCTTCACGAAGAGGTAGCGCAGGTCGAGTTCGATCCGGCCGCCGCTGGTGGCCCCGCAGGTGACCAGGCGACCGCCGCGGGCCAGGCACTTCAGATTCTGCTCGAAGACATCGGCGCCGATGTGTTCGAAGACCACATCCACCCCCCGGCCGCCGGTAAGCTCGCGCACCACCGCGGCGAAGTCCCGCTCGGTGTAGTTTATGGCCGCATCGGCGCCCAGCTCGATACCCTTGTCGAGTTTCTCCCGGGTTGAAGCAGTGGTATAGACGATGGCCCCGGCCCGTTTGGCTATCTGGATGCCGGCTGTGCCGACGCCTGAGCCGGCGGCGTGTATGAGCACCGTCTCGCCCGCCAGCAGCCGGGCCTGGCGGTGGAGCATGTGGTGGGCGGTCAGGAAGGTGAGGGGCACGGCCGCCCAGGCCACCGGATCGTCGTCGGGTTCGAGCGGGATACAGACATCGGCCGGCCGGACGACCTGTTCGGCGTAGGCGCCCTGGAGCTGGTACCCGTAAATGCTGAATCCCTCGAGGCAGAGACCGTCGAGGTCCTGCAGGCAGTACTCGCAGCGCCGGCAGGAGTTCATCGGTGATACGAGGACGCGTCGGCCCACCGAGATCGGGTCCCCGTACAGACCGGGCAGGGCCGGCTCGCCCGGCGGACGGGTGCCGGCGGGATCGACCGCACCCGGGCCGAGTTCCTCCACGACACCGACCACTTCACTGCCCAGCAGGTGCGGCATCGGCACCTCAGGTCCGGGCAGTCCCTCCCGCACCCAGAGGTCGAGATGGTTCAGGGCGACCGCTTCGACCCGCAGCCGCACTTCGCCGGGCCCGGGACTCGGATCGGGGAGCTCCTGCCAGGTGAGAACCTCGGGACCGCCGTGGGTGTGGAAGACGACCGCATGCATGACCGCACTCCTTGCGGAGGGAGGATCAGAAGAGGCTCAGGAAGGCCAGGCGGGCAGGTTCGAGCAGGCTGCCGGGGACCAGGCCGAGGGCGATGACCAGGACCACGAGCAGGACGACCACGGCGTCGGCCAGCCACGGACGCGGCCACGGCACGAACGCCTTCTCGGCCGGCTTCATGTACATATACACGACCACCCGCAGGTAATAGGCGACGCCCACCACACTGGTCAGCACGCCGATCACGGCCAGGCCCATGTAGCCCGCCTCGATCGCGGCTCCGAAGACGTAGAATTTCCCGAAGAAACCGGCCGTTGGGGGGATGCCGGACAGGCTCACCATGAAGATGGTCATGGCCAGCGCCAGCCGCGGGCTCTTCCCGGCCAGCCCCGCCAGGTCGACGAAAGTCTCGCGGCGGTCGATCCCGCCGCCGAGAATGGTCAGCACGCCGAAAGCGCCAAGGGTCATCAGGGCGTAGGCGACCAGGTAGAACAGCACGCCCGTGCCGCCGCCGGAGCTGACGCCGGGATCGCTGCCGACGATGGCGGTGAGCAGGTAGCCGGCGTGGGCGATGCTGGAGTAGGCGAGCATCCGTTTGAGGTTCGACTGCACCAGCGCCGCGAAGTTGCCCAGCACCATCGAGAGCACCGCCACCCACCACAGCAGGTCGTTCAGCGCCGGCACCGAACCGGCCAGCAGAACCCCGAAAATCCTCAGCACGGCGGCGAAGCCGGCCGCCTTCACGGCGGTGGCCATGAACCCCGAGATCGGGGTGGGAGCGGACTGGTAGGCGTCGGGGGCCCACATGTGGAAGGGTACGGCGGCCACCTTGAAGCCGAGTCCCACCAGCAGCAGGACCGCCCCGGCCGTGAGCAGCAGGGGAGGCGGCCCGTCGAAGGCGGCCAGGTAGAAGGAGAGTTCCGAGAAGGAGGTCGTCCGGGCGGTGCCGTAGACGAGCGCCACCCCGTAGATCAGGAAGGCCGAGGCGAAGGCCCCGAGCAGGAAGTACTTCATCGCCCCCTCGGAGCTGCGCCGGTCGCCCCGGTTCAGCGCCACCAGGACATAGGAGCACAGGCTCATCGTTTCGAGCCCGATGACCAGCGTGATCAGATCCCCGGCCGAGGCCATCGCCATCATGCCGACCACGGCGAAGAGCAGCAGGGTGTAGTACTCCCCCGGGAAGCGCCCCCGGCGTTCCTCGTGGGCGCCGGAGAAGACCACCGTCACGAGGGCGGCGAGGAGGAAGAGCAGGTAGAAGTAGAGCGGGTATTCGCCGATGAACCAGGCGCCGCTGTAGGCCTCTTCACGCAGGCCCCAGGTCCGCAGGCTCACGACGATGGCGAGACCGAGGCCGAGGGCGGCGAGCCACGGCACCAGGCGGCTCCCCGGGCGCACGATCAGGTCCACGATCATCACCGCCAGGGCTGCGCCCAGCACCACCAGAACGGGATAGACGGCGGTCCAGGAGTAGAGTTCGCCGAACATCACGCGCCTCCCTCCCCGGCGTCGTCCGTGCTCCCGTCGGGAAGTCCGCCTTCGATCGTCCCCGGCACGGCGCGACGTCCGATCGTCGCTTCCTCCGCTCCGCCTGCGATCGTCACCTCCGGCGGGGCGTCCTCGACCGCTTCATCCCCTGGAGCGTCCGGCAGCGGAATGTTCCCGGCCTCCGCCGGAAAGTCAGCGGCCGCGTCATCGCCTCGCTCGAGGACGACCTCGTTCTGGTCGACGAACCGGAACGGCTGCATCCGCGCCGCTTTGAGGCGGATCTCGATGGCGTCGGCGACCGGCTCGAGCGGACGCAGGAAGGGACGCGGGAAGACGCCGATCACGACCATGAGGATCAGCAGCGGAGCCATGCTCAGGATCTCGCGCGGATTCAGGTCGCGCAGCACGCGGTTCTCCTCATTCAGACAGGGCCCGAAGAGCACCCCGCGCAGCAGGCGCAGCAGGTACAGCGCGGCGATGATTATCCCGGGGATGGCCGGTACGGCGAGCCAGGGGCTGACCCGGAACGCCCCGATGAGGATGAGGAACTCGCCGACGAATCCATTGAGACCGGGCAGACCGGCGCTGGCGAAAGCCACCACCAGGAGCATGGCGGCATAGACCGGCATGACCTTGGCCAGGCCGCCGAAGTCGCCGATATCGCGGGTGTGGCGGCGCTGGTAGATGAAGCCCACCATCATGAAGAGGGCGCCGGTGGAGAGACCGTGGTTGACCATCTGGATGATGGCGCCGCTCAGCGCCTCGCTGCGGAAGGTGAAGATGCCCAGCACCACGAAGCCGAGATGGGCCACCGAGGAGTAGGCCACCAGGCTCTTGATGTCCTTCTGGACCCAGGCCACCAGACCGCCGTAGATGATGCCGACGATGGCCAGCCCCGCCATCCACGGCATGGCGATCGAGGCGGCCACGGGGAAGAGGGGGAGCGAAAAGCGGATCAGACCGTAGGTGCCCATCTTCAGCAGAACCCCGGCCAGGATGATCGAACCGAAAGTGGGGGCCTCGACGTGGGCGTCGGGCAGCCAGGTATGCAGCGGCCAGAGCGGCACCTTGATGGCGAAGGCGAAGGTGAAGGCCAGGAAGAGCCACGACTGCGCGTTCACCGGTACCGAGAACTGGTTGATCACCGCCAGATCGAAGGTCCAGGTTCCGGTCAGCCGCCCGTGCAGGAAGTACAGCGCCAGCAGGGCGACCAGCATCAGGAACGATCCGACCAGGGTATAGAGGATGAACTTGACTGCCGCATAGACCCGCCGCGGGCCGCCCCAGACCCCGATGAGCAGGTACATCGGGATCAGCATGGCCTCCCAGAAGATGTAGAAGAGCAGCAGGTCGCGGGCCGCGAAGACGCCGATCATGCCGGCCTCGAGCAGCAGGATCGTGACGATGTAGCCCTTGATCCGGTCGGTCACCGCCGTCCAGGTCCCCAGCAGACCAACCGGAGTGAGCAGGGCTGTCAGCGCGATCATCAGCAGGCTCATGCCGTCGATGCCCAGGTGCCAGGCGGCGCCGATCGAGGGGATCCAGGGTGAGAATTCCACGAACTGGTAGCCGGTCGCGGTCGAATCGAAGCCGATCCAGATGATGACGGCGAGGACGAGGACGGCCAGGCTGAAGGTCAGGGCGGTCGCCTTCAGGGCGGCGGGACGCGAACGGGGGATCAGGGCCGCGATCCCCGCCCCCGCGAGCGGGATGAGGATCGTCCCGGCGAGCAGGTGGGCCTGCAGCCAGCCCGCGATCTGAGCCAGGAGTGTCACGTCCTCAGGATTCATCTCCGCGTCCCGTTCTCCTTGGACTCCTTACAGCAACAGTACCGCCAGCAGGATCACCGCACCCGCCGCAATGGCGAAGGCGTAGATGCCCGTATGCCCCGTCTGCAGGCGTCCGATCAGGCGTGCCAGCGCGGTCGTGACCGTGCCCGTGCCGCGCACCGCGCCGTCGATCACGACCACGTCGACGGCCCGGTAGAGCCATTTGCTGATGTTCCGCAGCGGCCGGCCGATGACCAGGAAGTAGAACTCGTCCACCAGGTACTTCTGCCGCATGATCTTCCACAATCCCGGAACGGCCCGCTCCGGAACCTCGGGATAGGGATCGGGGCGCCCGTACCACCGCCGGGCGAACCAGAAACCGGTCAGGGCCAGTCCCACCGAGACGATCATGAGTACGATCTGAGCGCCGGCATTGCCGCCGTGGGCGTTCGGCGCAGCGGCGTGACCGGCCGCTTCGGCGACCGCTTGCCCGGCGCTCTCGACCGCTCCGTGGGCCGCCGCGGCCGCCGGCAGCACGGCCGAGTTCACGAACTCCTGGATCCACGCTCCCCCCCCCAGGACGTGCGGCAGTCCGAGGAAGCCGCCGAGGGTCGCCAGTACGGCCAGGATGAGCAGCGGCACCGTCATGACGGGGGGCGATTCGTGCGGGTGCACGCCCTCTGGTACCCGGCTCGGGCTGTAGAAGGTCAGGTAGAGCAGGCGGAAGGTGTAGAGCCCGGTCAGCACCGCCGCCACCGCTCCCAGCGCCCAGAACACGGGGGTTCCATGGGGGCCGAACCAGGCCTCGAAGAGGATCTCGTCCTTGGAGAAGAAACCGCTGAAGATCGGGATCCCTGCCAGGGCGAGCCCTCCGGCCAGCATGGTCAGGTGGGTGATCGGCAGGTGTTTCCTGAGACCGCCCATCTCGCGCATGTCCTGCCGGTCGGCCAGGGCGTGGATGACGCTGCCCGCCGACAGGAAGAGCAGGGCCTTGAAGAAGGCGTGGGTGACCAGGTGGAAGATGCCCACCGCGAAGGCTCCGGCCCCGAGGGCCAGGAACATGTACCCGAGCTGGCTGATGGTGGAGTAGGCCAGCACGCGCTTGATGTCGTGCTGGGTGATGGCGATGGAACCGGCCATGAGCGCCGTCACCGCGCCGACGATCGCGATCACCGTCAGGGTGGCCGGGGCCAGGAGGAAGAGGCCTCCGAGGCGGGCCACCAGGTAGACCCCCGCGGTGACCATGGTGGCGGCGTGGATCAGGGCCGAGACCGGGGTCGGGCCCTCCATGGCGTCGGGGAGCCAGATGTGCAGCGGGAGCTGGGCGCTCTTGCCGGTGGCGCCGGCGAAGAGCAGCAGGGTGATAAGGGTGACCGTGCCGCCCCCGGCGATCAGCACGGCCGGGGCCTCGTGCAGGATCGTCCGGATGTCGAGGGTGCCGAAGATGGCGAACAGGAGCAGGAGCCCGGCGATGAAGCAGGCATCCCCGATCCGGTTCACGATGAAAGCCTTCATGCCCGCCTCGGCGGCCGACTCGCGTTCGAACCAGAAGCCGATGAGCAGGTAGGAGCAGAGTCCGACTCCCTCCCAGCCGATGAAGAGCAGGGCCAGGCTGTCGCCGAGCACGAGCAGGAGCATGGCGAAGGTGAAGAGATTCAGCCAGGTGAAGAAGCGCCCGAACCCGGGATCGCCGTGCATGTAGCCGATCGAGTAGACGTGGATGAGGAAGGCCACTCCCGAGACGGTCAGGATCATCACGGCAGAGAGCGGATCGAGCCACAGCGCGGCGTCGATCGTGACCGCCCCGGCCCCGATCCACTCGTACAGGACCACCCGGAGGCCGTGTGCACCCGCTGCCTGCAGACCGAAGAAGGAAACGGCCGCGGCCACGAAGGCGGCGCCGATCAGGAGCGAAGCCACCCACCCGACGACCCGCTCGGGGAGGCGCCGGCCGAAAGCCAGTCCGAAGAAGACCCCGATCAGGGGAAAGAGCAGTACGAGGGTCAGCGCGGTATCCACTCTCTCATCCTTTGAGCAGGTCGAGGGTGTCCACGTCGACGGTGCGGCGCTGCCGGGCCACGTTCACCACCAGGGCCAGCCCAACCGCCGCTTCCGAAGCGGCGATGGCGATCACCAGGAAGGCCAGGACCTGCCCGTCGAGGCCCGGGATGAAGCGGCTGAATCCGGCCAGGGCGAGGTTGACGGCGTTGAGCATGAGCTCCACGCACATGAGCATCACGACCAGGTTGCGCCGCAGCAGCATGCCGATAACGCCGATGGCGAAGATCAATCCGCTCAGGATCAGATAGGCCGTGAGGGTCATGACGCGGCCTCCCCGCTCGAGCCGGCGTCTTCGCCCGCCGGTTCGTCGCCGTCTATGATCCCGGCCGCGGCGTCGGCCGAGGGCCACAGCTCCCGGGGGAACTTCGGTACCGGCCAGATCGGACGGGTGGCCAGCACCGCCCCCACGATGGCCGCCAGCAGCAGCACGCTCAGCAGTTCGAAGGGCAGCAGATAGCGGGTGAAGAGCAGATTCCCGACCGGTTCGATGTGGCCGAAGTCCGGGGCCAGGGAGGGGGCGGAATCGCCCGCGGAGATGGCGCCGCGCGAGATGATGAGGCCGGTCAGGATCAGTCCCATGAGAACACCGGTCAGACCGGCCACGGTGCGGCGGAACCAGCGCACCGCGAAGGGGCTGGCCACCCCCACGTTCAGGAGGAAGAGCACGAAGAGGAAGAGCACCATGACCGCCCCGGCATACACCATGATCTGGATGGCGGCCAGGAAGGAGGCGCTGAGCTGCAGGTAGAGCACGGCCAGGGCCAGCATCACCACGATCAGAGCGAAGGCGCTCTTGATCGGGTTGCGGTGCAGCACCACCGCCAGCGCTGATGACACGGCGACCGCGGCCATGAGATAGAAGAGGATGCTATCCATGCTCTCCTCGCTTCCACCGCGCCTGGCGCGGTGACCGGTTCGACGCGCTCATTCCACGAACTCCAGAGGCGTGCCTTCGGTTTCGAGCAGCATCTCCTTCCGATAGATGAAGTGGTCCACCTCGGTATCGGATGTCTCCCACTCCCGTCCCATGTAGATGGCGCCGCAGGGACAGGCCTCCTCGCAGAAGCCGCAGAAGATGCAGCGCAGCATGTTGATCTCGTATTCGGCGGCGTAGCGCTCCTCGGCGTAGAGTTCACGTTCCGGCCCGACGGCGTAGGCCGGCACGACGCGGATGGCATTGGCCGGGCAGACGTAGGAGCAGAGCATGCAGGCGGTGCAGCGTTCCCGCCCCTGTTCGTCGCGCTTGAGCCGGTGCAGGCCCCGGAACCGGGAGGAGACCTCGGGTTTCTCTTCGGGGTACTGGACCGTCCAGCGAGGGGCGAAGAAGTGCTTGAGCGTCACCCGCAGACCCCGGACGATGGCCGGGAGGTAGAGACGTTCCCAGAACGTCATCTCACGGCTGAATCCGTGTTTGGGCTGCGGTATCTGCACGGCCATCTCCGTCCCCTCCCTCAGAACAGGATGATCAGCGCCGTCACGAGAACGTTCACCAGAGCCAGGGGCAGCAGGACCTTCCACCCCAGCCGCATGAGCTGGTCGTAGCGGAAACGCGGGATCGTCCAGCGCACCCAGATGAAGATGAAGACCAGCACGAACACCTTCGCACTCATGACCGCCGCCCCGGCCAGACCGTACAGGATGGGGTGTCCGGTCACGAATCCGGGAAGAGGGAACTGCCAGCCGCCCAGGTAGAGGGCGGCGATGAGTACGCATGAAGCGATCATGTGGGCGAACTCGCCCATCTGAAAGAGCCCGAGCTGCATGCTGCCGTATTCGGTGTGGTAGCCGCCGATGAGTTCCTGTTCGGCCTCGGGCAGGTCGAAGGGGGTGCGGTGGGTTTCGGCCATCGAGGCGATGAAGAAGAGCAGAAAACCGAACGGCTGCTGCCAGATGAACCAGGCGCCGAGGCCGTCCTGCCGGGCCACGATCGAGGACATGTGGGTGGTGCCCGCCACCAGCAGCAGGCCGACCACCGCGAGCCCCAGGCTCACCTCGTAGCTGATCATCATGGCCGCCGCCCGCATGCCGCCCATGATGCTGTATTTGTTGTTCGAGGCCCATCCGGCCATGATCACGCCGAAGACCCCGAAGGACGCCACGGCCAGGAAGTAGAGGACGCCGAAATTGGGATCGGCGATCTGCAGGGGAATGACGCGCTCCCCGATCACCAGATCGGGACCGAAGGGAACCACCCCGATGAGAATGATGGTGGGTACGAACGAGATGACCGGCGCGATCCGATAGAGCATGTGGTCGGCGAACTTGGGGACGAAATCCTCCTTGAAGAGGAACTTGAAACCGTCGGCCAGCGGCTGCAGCAGGCCGGCCGGGCCGGCCCGGTTGGGTCCGATCCGGTTCTGAAAGAAGGAGGCGAAGCGCCGCTCGCCGAAGGTGGTGTAGGCCACCCAGGTCATGAGTACGACCAGGAAGACGGCGATCTTCACGGTGTCTATGAGCAGGCCGAGCAGCATCTCGTTCATTGGCCCGCCTCCCCGGTTCCCCGGTCGCTTCCCCCGCCCCCGGACCCGTCCGCGCTCAGGTCCAGTCTGACGCCGCCGGCGGGCAGGGTTTCGAAGTGCAGACCGGCCGGCAGGCCCAGACGGCCGGACAGCTCATCGAATATACGGGCCGGCGTGGTGCGGACCTCTTCGGCCCAGCGGCGGTTCAGGAAGGTGGCCAGGATGGCGGCGTCGGCCAGGGCGGGCTCCGGTGGATCGACGATCCGGTCGAAGCGCTGCAGGATCCCGTCGCCGTTTATGAAGGTGCCCGATTTCTCGTATGGGGTCACCCCCGGCATCACCAGGGTGGCGGCCTCGGTACCCGCCGAGGAGCGGGCGGAGAGCGCGATCACGGTCCGCGCCCGGGTCAGCCGGGCGGCCGCCGCGTCATCCAGATCGGCCTGGACCAGGACCACGGTGGTGATCCGTTCCGCCTCGACCCCGGCCAGGATCTGCTCCAGGTCGACAGCGTCGGAGGCGACGGTGTCGAGTCCCCGGGTGTTCGGATTACGGTCGCGGCGCTGCAGCCAGTCGATCTTCTCGGTCGGGTCGACCCGGCCTCCGGGACCGTACCACAGGGCCAGCTGTCCGCCCAGCTCCCGGGCCAGAGTCCGGGTTAGCCAGATCTCCTCGTTGCTGGCCGCGGCCCCGACCACGGCGGCGAAGTTGCCCGCCCCCCGGGTCACCGCCAGGGCCGGGACGGAGAGCGCGAAGGCGTCGGCCATACGTGTGGTGCGGCGGGTCGAGCCGCGCCCGGAGAGCGGTTCGCGGATCCGATCGGCCTCGAGCAGGGACAGGTCGAAACGGCCCCGGTCGCAGATCCACCAGTCGTTGATCTGCAGGTTGGGGCGGGGGCGGATCCGGACCACCCGGTTCTCGTAGCCGTCGCCGTAGATAGAGCAGCCGGCTGCGCACAGTGGACAGACGCTGCGGGCGGCCTCGAGGTAGAAGGCCCGGGCGCGGTGCAGGAAGGGTTTGGTGACCAGGGCGCCCACCGGGCAGACATCGGCCAGGCACCCCTGGTAATCGTTCGAGAGGTTGTGCTCGAGGTAGGTGCCCACATCCACGTGACCACTTCGCTCGTAAAGCGCAAACTCTTCTCCGCCTTCGACTTCGCGCAGAAATCTCACGCAACGCGTGCATTGGATACACCGATTCATGTACATCTTCAGCCGGTCGCTGAAGTCTTTGACCGGATAGGTGCGCTTGACCATCCGGTGGCGGGTTCGGCCGGTGCCGTGCTTATACGCGTTGTCCTGCAGCATGCACTCGCCGGCCTTGTCGCACCAGGGGCAGTCGAGAGGGTGGTTCAGGAGCAGGAACTCCATCACTCCGCGCCGGGCCTCACGGACCGCCTCGTTGTCGGTGACCACCGTCATCCCTTCGGCCACCGGGATGATGCAGGAGGGCTCGAGTTTGGGCCGGCCGTTGATCTCCACGAGGCACATCCGGCAGTTCCCCTCCGGCGACAGACCGGGGTGGAAGCAGAAGAAGGGGATCTCGATGCCGTTGTAGAGCGCAGCGGCCAGGACCGAGCTGCCGGGGGGGACGGTCACCGTCTCGCCGTCGATGGTGAGGGTGACGGTGGGCTCGCCCTCGGGCAGACGCACGATCGGGGCGATCCCTTCGCCCATATGGGTTTTGAGCGAGGGGCGCGGGAGGTTGTGGGAGGGGGGCGCCATCACGATACCCCCCCCGGAACCGGGCCGCCGTTCAGGCGGGCTT
>CAYSYY010000066.1:9582-11341 GCA_964435265.1 uncultured Gemmatimonadota bacterium | reverse complement strand
GCATCTGAGCAGCCTCGGTCAGAGCATTCAGGAATCCGGTGTCATCGAGGGTGACGGGGTGGACCTCCTGCAGGCGGCGGACGGCAGCTTCCGCGAATGACCGCGTCTCATCGCTGTCTTCCAGAGACGACTGTTTCTGCAGACTGAGGACGATCATGGTGACCAGGGTCACCGCCGCCGCTGCGACGGCGATGATCGGCAACAGCTTCTTAACCTGCTTGGGCATGACGTCTCCTTATCACGATGACCATGCTCGCCACGGGTACCAGAATCAGGTTGAGCACCACGATCACGGCCAGGATGGTGAGTGGGGCGGAGGTGAGGATCGACTGACCCGAGAGGACCTGGACCATCAGCCAGACGACCATCAGGGCCAGCACCCCGGTCAGGCCGAGCAGGGCGCCGTCGGGGAATTCGACCTTCTTCCGGTGTGTCCCCGACACGGCCCGCAGACGGCGCAGCATATCCCCGTGCAGTTGAGGGTCGAGCCGCACCCGGGAGCTGTAGCTCTCCCGGATCAGGCGGGCGGTATTCTCCTCCAGATGGTGGTTCTCACTCTCCATCGGATCTCGCCTCCAGCTGTGTGAAAGTGTCACGGAAGGCCGATCGGGCACGGGATAACAGGGACTCCGTCGCCTTGTAGGTCCGGCGGAGCATCGCCGCTACTTCGGCCGTGCTCCTGCCGTCGGCGTAACGGGCGATCAGGGCCAGCCGGAATGTCTCCGGCAGGGAGGCCAGGGTTTCGATGACAACGGCCCGGGTGGCATTCTGGATGAGCATCTGTTCAGGCAACGGGGCCAGGCAGATGCTTTCGGCTAGATGATCGGGGATCGTCTCGACCCGGCAGGATTCCGCCGGATCCGATCGGCGGTAGTGGTCGGCGATCTTGTGTCGCGCGATGCCGCACATCCAGGTGAAGAGTCGGCTTCCGCCGTTGAAGGCGGGCAGGGCGTCGAGCATGGAGAGCAGGGTTTCCTGCCAGACATCCTCGGCGTCGGTGCGGGCACCGTCCATGCGATGACAGATGAAGGCGAACAGAAGATCGGCATAACGGGAGTAGACCAGCTCCAGAGCCCTCTCGTCACCGCCGATGATCCGCCGGGCGAGCTTCAGATCGCGCGCCCGCTCTGCCGGGAGCGGTTCCATCAGCAGCTCGACGCAGCGACCGGTTCCCGATCAGGATTCATTGCTGTTCTCGCATTCCCGCACTCCCGAGCTCCCGGAATCCCGGTGTTACCGGGCGACGGCCGGCAACGGCTTCCGCCTGATGGTGGTGATGATGGTCTGGTTGACCGGCATTTCCTGATCCCTGACCCAGAACAGCCCTCCCAGCGTTACGGCTGATTCGAAGTTCAGAAGCATTCCGGTATCTCCGGCCACGTGGATGACCCCCTGACCTTCACCGGACAGGGAGATGCTTCTTGCTCCCTTTTCACTCGCACCCCCGAGTTCCATCCGTGTGGTCATGGTGATCAGGAAGGCCTGAACCCCCTCAACCTGAGTCTCCTCACTACATCGGTATGACTCAATATGGTGAAAGTTCAGAGGGAAATCGGTCTCGGTCTGCGCATAGGAATAGTCGCGGGTCCACTCGACTCCGGGGTGCAGGTGAACGTCCGGCAGACAGGGAAAGAAGCGTTGAAAGCCCTCGATGATGACCTGCCGCCCGCCGTTGTCGCTGACCGCCGGATTGTCTTCGAGACCGGTGGCCTCGAGGATCAGACCCCGATCGTCCAAACGTACCAGCGACTGCAGACCG
>CAYSYY010000066.1:0-9572 GCA_964435265.1 uncultured Gemmatimonadota bacterium | reverse complement strand
TGGCGTATGGCTCTCCCGCATCTCGTCCTGCCCCTGCTCAGGAGGATCTGATTCCCTGGTGGTCTCGATGATCGTCAGCTCGAACAGACCGGGCCCGACGGCTTCGACCGCTATCGTCATCGATTCGGTGATCGTGGTTGTCGTTTCACCGATGGGAATGACGGCCGTGACTGTCTGTTCCGATTCCATCACGTAGGTGACGGTGGTGCCGACCGGCCAGCCGGAGACACCGTTTCCCTGCCCGCTCCTCGATCCGGCACAGCCGGCAATCAGGTTTACCACCATGATCAGGAAGCCGGATATGACAGGAATACAGCTTTTCATGAGTACGGACTCCTTCTTACACACAGTGTGTCTCCACGATTTCCTGATGCATCGAGTTTATTGAGGCCTCGACAGGTGAGTCGTACGCTCTGAGAGGAATCCTTCGGGAGATTTCAGCACCCGGCCCCGCGCGTTGTATCGGACCAGAATGGGGGCAGGGTCAGCGCGGGACGTATGGATCACCTGCCCCATGGGGTCTAACGGGTGAATCGGGGAGTTTCTCTGCCCACTTTATCAGACAGGCGGGCTCAGAAAGGACGAGCAGGCCGGTTTCCTCCGCAGCCGGGCTGCGCAACGATGGTGAATGAGGCCATGTCAAACCGGACGCTCCCTTCGGTACTGCGAGCGAGGGGCGGTTTCACGCTCATCGAGATCCTCGTCGTGGTGACTGTAATCGCGATCCTTGCCGCCCTGGTGGGGCCCACCGTCTTCAGGCACCTGGGAACGGCCAAGAACGCGGCCGCCCGCTCCCAGATGGAGATGCTGGGAGCCGCCCTGGACACCTACCGGCTGGACAACGGCCGTTACCCGAGTACGGTTCAGGGCCTGGAGGCGCTTCGCACCGAGCCGACCACCGAGCCGCGTCCCCGGAACTGGCAGGGGCCCTACCTGCGCAAGGCCGTTCCCCTCGATCCCTGGGGGAATCCTTACGTCTACACCTTCCCCGGTGAGCATAATCCGGACGGCTACGACCTCCTCACTTATGGGGCGGACAATCAACCGGGGGGGGAAGGGGAAGATGCCGACATCCAGGCCTGGGAGTAAGGGAGGCCGCAGTCGTGCCCACCTTCGTATATCGCGCGGTTGATACCCGGGGGCGCAGCTCCCGCGGGCGCCTGCTGGCCGCGACGGAGTCGGCCGTGGTCCACGACCTGGAAGCTCGCGGCCTGGTCCCCATCGAGGTGCGCGAAACCGTCACCGCGGCGATGGGAAAGGGAGGTTCCGGCACCAGCCAGAGGAGAGGGGTTCTGGAATTCACACGCGGCATGGCGGCTCTGCTCCCCGCCGGTATGCCGCTGTCCCGGGCGATGGCGGTTTCAACGGTTGCCGCCGGGGATATCCGGCCCGCGCTCGACCGCGTCCGGGAACGGGTCGAACGGGGGGACGAGCTGGCACGGGCGCTGGCCGAGGAACGCAGTCTGTTCAATCCCCTCTATATCGGCGTGGTGCGAGCCGGGGAGAAGGGCGGCACCCTGGCGACCGCCTTCCATCGGTTGGCCGCTCATCTGGAGCGGGAGAACGATCTCCGATCACGGCTGATATCGATGTCCATCTATCCCGCCATGCTCTGCGCAGTCGGCCTTGCCTCGGTCCTGATCCTGGTGCTCTTCGTGATACCCCGCTTCTCGGTTCTGCTCACCTCCTCAGGCGCTCCCCTGCCGGGATCGACGGCCCTGGTGCTCGGAGTCACGGCCGCGGTACGGGCGAACTGGGCGGTCCTGCTCGTCCTCGTCATCGCCCTGGTTCTGATCCTGTTCTGGATGCGCGCATCACCATCGGGGCGTCGAGCGGCGGCCCGGCTGATCGGTCGGGCGCCCCTGGTCGGGGCCCCGCGGCGGCAGGTTCTGGCAGCCCGCTTCACGCGGATGACGGGTGAGCTGCTGAACAGCGGGGCGCCGCTCCTTTCTGCGTTGCAGGACACCGAACAGTGTCTCGAGGATCCGCTGGCTCGTGACGTGACCGGCCGCATCCGGGCGCGGGTGCGGGAGGGGAGCTCGCTCAACCAGGCGATCAGCGAACATGTCCTCTTCCCTCAGGAGGTGGCGCAGCTGGTGGCTCTGGGGGAAGAGTCCGGAGAACTGGCGGAGTTCCTCCTCAAGGCATCCGATCTGCTGGAGCGGCGGATCGAGCGCACTCTGGAACGCCTGGTCGCGATGGTCGAGCCCGCGATGATCATCGCCTTCGGAGGAGTGATCGCGCTGGTGGCACTCTCTCTGCTTCAGGCCATTTACGGCATCAACACCGGAGTCCTGTGAACACGCCGGCCGGAATCAGCCTCCCGGACCGTATCGGCCGGGGAAGCCAGGGCGGATTCACGTTGATCGAGCTGATCGTCGTTCTCCTGATCTTCGCGGTCCTCGCGGGTGTCACCGCACCGGCGTTGTTCGCCCCCCATCGCGCGGTTACCGGGATGGAGGAGGCCGTAGGCAGGTTCGACGCCCTCTTCCGCCTCGCCCGTGACTCAGCGGTGCGCTCGGCCCGCCCGGTTACAATCGTCATGGACTCGATTTCAGGGCTGGTGTGGTTCGATGTCCCCGGAGGTTATTCCGGCGGGATCCCGCAGGGATACCCGTCCTCCGGTGGGAACACCACCCCGGATGTCGGTATCCGCTCCTTTGCCGGAGGCGCCTTAGGGGGCGGTTCATCGCTGGGACAGGGACTCGGGGCTCCCGGGGCGGGGGTCGTGGTTCCCGCCGACGCACAGCCCCTCACTCTCCCCGAAGGCATCAGGGTCACGTACTTCCATCTTCGGAGTCTCTTCACCTTCACCCCGGCGGGATCGGCGATGGGGGACTCGCTGCTGCTGCGCTCAGATATCGGCCAGCAGTGCCTCGTCACCATCGACCCCTGGAGCGGTCGTGTACGGGTTCGCTGAGAACCGGGCGGGAGGAGGCGGGATCCTCCGGTGGTGCGCCGGGAGGAAGGAAGAAGGCTTCCTCCTGCTGGAGGCGCTGATCGGCCTGGCCATCATCGGGATCGTGGCGATCTCTCTGCTGGCCGCGACGGGCTCCCAGGTGCGTTCGGCCGACAAGGCTGATGTCCTGCTCACCGCGGCGGCCCTGGCCCAGGATCGGCTGGCGGCCATTCAGTTCCTGGATAACGAAGGAATCGCCCGCCCGCCCGATTCGCTCCTAACCGGAACCTTCCCGGCACCCTTTGACGAGTTCACGTGGACCGCGGAAGTGGAGGAAACAGATGGGGAGTACGATCTCTTCACCGTCAGCATCATCGTGACGGGTCGGGGAGAATGGTTCCCGCTTGAGACGCTCCTGCATCGTCCCCCGCTGACAGGCCAGCTGGCGGCAGGCGGTGGGATGGGTGCGGGAGGTCGCATGGGTGCGGGCGGCGGCAGAGGCGCGGGCGGTGGCAGGGGGGCGGGGGGCGGCAGGGGTACGGGCGACCGACGGGGGATGGGCGGTGGCCGACCCGGCAGTGAGATGGGTCGCGGCCGTTCGTACCGGGAAGGAACAGGTCGAACCGGCCCGCCGGGAGGGCAGGGTACCGGCCGACCGCCGGCCGGCGGGCAGGGTACGGGACGGACACCGCCTCCACCACCGCCTCCGCCTCCACCGCCACCACCCGGTACTCCTCCCCCCGATGACCTGATCGACGGTGAGTCCGAAGGGGGTGCGTTGTGATCTGTCCCCGGAACGACCGGGTTGCCCCGGATGGAACCGGCAGCGCCGGCTTCACCCTGATCGAGGTCATGGTGGCCATCGCTGTAGGGGGGATCGTGCTGCTGGCCGGCATGAGCGCACTCACCTCGGTACAGGACCGTTCCGAATACGCTCTGCAGGCCACTACGGAGGCACGGGAAGCAGCCGCGGTCCGGTCCACCCTGATCGACTGGCTCACGTCCGCTGAAGTCAGCTCACAGGAACTGGCCGTGAGTTTCGAAGGACAGGATGCAGAGGAGCAGGACCTGTTGTGGGACGAGCTCTCCTTCCCCACCCGTTCCCGCACCGCCCTCAGAATGTCTCCGACGGCTGTCCGCCTCTACCTGGACGTCGATCCCGAGACTCCCGAGTACGGGCTGGTCGCGGAACTCATCGATCGCATCGGTGCCGAACCCGGCCGGATGGAACTGGTGCCGCAGGCCGTCGGGCTCACCATCCGGTACCTGCCGAACGTTGATGGCCCCGTGGAATGGGCCGAGAGCTGGGTCGGTCAGAGGCAGCTGCCCCGCGCGGTCGAAATGACCCTTCTGGACACTCCGGAAGACCCGCTCCCACCGCTGCTCAAAATGCCGATCCGCGTGGCCCTGGCGTACCAGCCATGAATCCCTCCGGCAACGATCGCGTGACGGGGAAGGGAACGGTCGACCACCCGCGGGATCGCGCCGGCCGGGAGGAGGGCTTCATTCTCATCGCGGTACTCTGGCTGCTGGTGGCGCTGAGTGCCGTCGGTATCCATGCCGGTCTGGCCATGCGCACCGAGCGACTCGCGGTGGCCAACGTCCTCGACGAAGTGCACGCCCGCCAGTGGGCGATGGCCGGGGCCGAGTATGCCCGCTCCCACCTCACCGCCGCGCTGTTCGATCGGGGCGACGAACTGCGGGCGGAGTCGGCCCGGGCGGAGCAGCGGCCGGGGGGCACCGGAACGCCGGGCACTCAGAACGTCTTCCAGACCGTGATCTCCAGGGACGACCCCTGGCGGGATCCGCAGGGACTGGTGGTCTCACAGATGCGCTTCGGTTATTCCAGCTTCTCGCTCCAGTTGCGTGATGCCCAGTCGGTGCTCAACCTGAATACGGCCGACGCGGAGATGCTCACCAACTTCTTCTCCCAGGGGCTCGGGCTCGACTACGCTCAGGCCGACCGCCTCGCCCAGGCGATATCCGACTGGCGGGATGAGGACGACATCCCGCGGGTGGGCGGCGCCGAGCGGGAGGAATACCTGCGGGCGGCCGCCCCCATGCTCCCCCCCAACCGGTACTTCGCCGATCTGGACGAACTGCGGTACGTGCTCGGCATGTCGCCGGAGATATGCGAGGCGGCTCTCCCCTATCTGACGCTTCAGAACTCGGGGCGGATCAACGTGAACGCGGCGCCGGAACCGGTCCTGCTCGCCCTGCCGGGCATGACCCCGGCAGCGGTCCAGGAGGTGCTGCGGTTCCGTGAATCCGGCTACTACCCGTCCAGTACGCGGGAACTGCTCGGGATCCTCCCCGGCGGGATGGGGGGATACCTCCAATCGGTCGGCCGTCGCTTCAGCACCCGGGTGACGTTCCGAACCTCGGAGGTGGAGATCGTGTCCGAAGGAGGTCTGGAGGGCAGCCCGGTCGTAGCCCGGGTTCGCTATATCGTGGTGCGGTCCAGCAGCGGTGCGCCGGTGGCCATCCAGGAGTTCCGGTAATGGCCGGATTGCGGATACAAATCGCTCTGGGTGAGGATGCCATCACGGCGGTGCTTCCCGATCGTGATCTGGTCATCCCGCTGGATCCGGTTCTGCGCTCCAGTATCGAGGATCCCGGACCCGCCCTGCGGCAGGGATTCGGACAGCTCGAGGGAGCGCTCCGGGTCGAGTACGGTGATGATCGGCTCACGGGAGGAGTCCACCTGCAGGTGGCTCTACTGCCGCCCCTGAGCGAGGCCCGCCTGATCGAACTTCCACCCCTTCGTCCGACCGAGGTCGATACGGTCCTCCGCCGGATCGCTCCCCGCCATTTCCTGAGGGGGGGGCGGGATCTGGTGGTGGGAGGGGAACGCTTCGGTATCGGGGAGGCGGCGAGAACCGCGCCGGTGTTCGCAGCCGCCGCGAGCAGGCGCCTGGTCGAGGCCGTCCATCAGGCGGTCGAGTCGCGGGGCTGGCATCTCGAGCGGATCGTTTCGGCCCATGCGGCCTGGATACTCGCTCTGCGGGAAGCGACATCGCTCCCGGCGACAGGCCGCTCCGGCCAGGGCCGGGAACCGACGCGCCTCGTGGTCGCGGTCGTGGGAGAGGTGGTCCACCTGGTGCGGTTGACGGGCAGACAGCCCGACCGATTGCGCCGTATGACAGGCAGCGACCTGTCAGAGGTCGTGGCGGGGGCGGGATCCGAATCCGGCCGGGTCCTGGTGCTGGCAGAAGGGGAGATGCATACGCACCTGACCCACGCTCTTTCCGGAGCGGGTTGGGAGATAATCTCTCCCGCGGAACCGCGCAGCGCCGGTCTGGAGGCTGCCCGTCATACCACTGAGGCAATGCCCGAGCTCGTGTCACCGCCGCTGGCCCAAGCGCGCGGTCAGCGGGATCGGCGCCGTACCCGGGCCATGCTGGCGGCGGCGGTGCTGATGCTGGCAGCCGCGGCCGCGGTGCATCTCTGGGGCGTGCATCGAGCCCTCGGCACGGTACAGGCCGAACGCGCGTCCCTGCGGGAGGCGTTTGCACCTGCGCTGGCGCTGCGCGACTCGCTGGATCGGATAGTCGAGCGGATCGAAGCGCTTCAGGCCGTGGAACAGGAGACCAACCGGTGGACCGCTTTCCTGGTGGAGCTGTCGGCGCTCCTGCCCCGGGAGACCCATCTCGTCTCGCTCCGGGGAGAGGGTGGCAGGGTGGTTCTGGAAGCCGTGGGAGAGCGCGCCGGAGAAGCGCTGTCCGCGCTGCGCGGGGCGTCCACCTTCCGGGATGTCCGAATCGAGGGTCTGATCCAGCGTGATCTGGAGGGGGGCGCGACCTCACGGGAACATTTCACCCTGAGCCTGGTACTGGCGGGTGGAGGCGGCCGATGAGACCCCGGGCGTGGTGGGACCGCCTCAGGGATCGTTTCGAGAGCCTATCGCCCCGGGATCGCCGGGCGATAGTGATCGGAGCGATCGTGCTGGCGCCCGTGCTGGTATGGTCGGGTGCGGTACGGCCCTACCGGGGGGCCCTCGAGGATCTCCAGGACCGGCTGGCGGCGGAGCGGGCATTGCTGGAGCGGGAACATGGCGTCGTGCGCGAGGCACCTGAGCTGCCGGCGCGGATCAAGGCCGCGCAGCGTGAGCTCACCCGGCTGGAACAGCGGCTGGTCCGGGCGGACAATCCGGCCCTGGCCGAAGCCGAGATATCGGCCCGCCTGGAACGCCTGGCCCGCACCAACCGGGTTCTTCTGCAGGAGGTTCGCTCGATCACGGGCTCACCCCTGGCATCCGCTTCGGACGGGATCATGCCTGTCTACCTCAACGTAAGCGGAGAGAGCGATTTCGAGGGAGTACTGGATTTCTTCCATGGGATGGAGCAGGACCAGCTGCTGATGAAGATCAACGACATATCGGTCGGACCGGTATCAGCGGCCGGCGAATCCCGGGGTGGAGAGGGGGCCGGCGGGCAGACCGGCGTGATGAGGTTCACCGCAATCGTCGTGGCGTTCATGGTCGAGCCCATGGACGCCGGGGAGGATTAATCGTGATGGGTTCCCCGGGCAAGAGAGTATCTACGGGTGAAGCCGGCAGGGGTGAGCGCCACGGGCGGGAGGTTTTCCCATGAGACGGGCGATTGACAGGGGAATGGTGGCAGGCGCGCTGGCGCTGGCCGGGGGGGTGCTCGTTCTGGGCTTTGCCCTGGTCCGGGCCATCATGCCGGAACCGGCGCCGGTGCCGGACGCCCTGCCCGTTTTCGGCGCCGCGGGACCGGCCGCGCCGCAGGTGCCGGTTGCGAGCCTGCCGCCGGCGGAGCCGCTGTCCGGTCAGATGATCCGGCAGGCCGCGAACCGGGCACCCTTCGATCCGGAGCGCCGGCCGCCGGCGCAGCGCTATCGGCTCCCCGGCCAGCGGGTGGCCGAAGCGCTTCCTCCTCCCGAACAGCCACCCGTACCCCCGCTCCGCGTACTTGGCACCATCGCCGGTCCCGGCGGCGGTATCGCCGTGATCCAGGCCGAGGGAGAGGCGCCGCAGGTGGTCACCGTGGGCCAGATGATCGGGGGCTACCGGGTGGCCTCGGTTCGGGAGGAGGCCGTGGTCGTCGCCACCGGGGGCTGGGAGATCAACCTGGCCCTGGAAGAAGGGAACACGGCGGTGTTGGCGCAGTCTGACAGTCGCACCGGCCGGCGGGGGGCGCAGGATCCGCAGGTGGTCTATCAGCAGCGGCTCGAGTCGATCGTACGCAGCCTGCAGGAGAGGCTCGGGAGCGGAGCCAGGGTGCAGATAGAGGGGGGCCGCGCCTTCATCATCGGGGCCGACGGAACGCGTCAGGAGGTCCAGCTCCCCGGCAACATTGCTCGCGGTGCGCGCGGAGGCACGATCCCCCCGAACAATCCACAGGGGCAGGGCGACGGCGCGGGTGCGAACGGTGCTGGTACAAGCGGAGGGGGAGACTGACCATGGACCTTTTCCGGCATACCGGGAACACGGCCCCCGGAGGCCAGACCAGATCAGGCATGATCGGCCGGCTCATCGTGCTCGCCGTACTCAACGTTTCGGTTCTCCTGGCCACGGCGGCTCCATCAGACGCCCAGCAGCCCCGCATTCAGATGCCGCGCGCCCGGCAGATCGGAATCCCCGATACCTCGGTCACGCTCGATTTCCAGGATCTCGAACTGAGCTACGTGCTCACCGCCCTGGCCCAGGCCGGCGGGATCAATCTCATCTACCACGATCTCCCCAGCAAGCAGGTGACGCTGCGCACGGCCCAGCCCATCCCCCGTTCGGACATCACGCTGGTGATCCGGGCCCTGGCTACCGCCAATGGGCTGGCCGTCTCCGAAGAGGTGGGATTCCTGCGCATCGTGGGGGGTGGTTCCGATCCCGATCCCCGGCAGCTCTATATCTACCGGCTCCGCCACGCCCGGGCCGCGACCCTGGCGGGCACGCTCCAGACGCTTTTCGGCGGTAGCACCACGGGTACCGGCACCCGGACCAGCGGACTGCCTCAGACCCTCTCGCAGCAGCTCGCGCAGCTCCAGCAGGCCGCTACGGCGACCACGAGGCAGACGGGCCCTCAGGGAATCGCGATCGCCGGGGGGGCGGCCGGGCTCCAGATGAACATCCTCATCGTGCCCGAGGAGGTCACCAACTCGCTTCTGATCCGGGCTGCGCCCGCGGACTGGGAGATCGTCGAACAGGCGCTGGAGGCCCTGGACCTGCGCCCGCTCCAGGTAGTGATCGAGGTGCTGATCACCGAGGTTCGCTATACCGACGACCTGGATCTGGGCGTCGGGCTCCACGCCGAGCGGGGGACGGCGGGAGGGGCAGGCGTGCTCGATCTGCCGACCCGTACCGCTGAGCAGGATAATACCTTCCTGGTGTCGATCGCCGGCTACGGCAGCGTGGATGTGCAGGCCTCCCTGGCGGCGCTGGCCACCACCGGGGAAGTCCGGATCCTCTCCCGCCCCGTGGTGCTGGCTCAGAACAACCAGGCGGCCCGTATCATCGTGGGCAGCCAGCAGCCCTTCATCCAATCCTCACAGCTCCTGCCCGGAGACGTCACCGGCACCCCCTACCAGACCGTCCAGTACCGGGAGGTGGGGACGGTGCTCAACATCCTGCCCACCATCAACGAAGACGGCTATGTGAATCTCTCGGTCTCGCAGGAAGTGAGCAGTGCGACGGCCGAAACCCAGTTCGGCGCCC
>CAYSYY010000065.1:4826-11417 GCA_964435265.1 uncultured Gemmatimonadota bacterium | reverse complement strand
GCGGCGACACCCCCCGTCGCGTCAACGCCATGCCGGTGAGCGCCGACTACTTCACGGTCCTGGGTACCGAGCCGATGCTGGGGCGATCCTTCTCCCGCGATGAGGAACGCTACGACAACACCGACGTGATCATAAGCCACCGCCTGTGGCAGGAGTCCTTCGCCGGCGATCCTGCCGCACTGGGTTCGAGCATCGTCCTGGACGGTGATCCCCGGCGGGTGATCGGCATCATGCCGCATGATTTCGCCGAGCCTTTCGGGCGGCCGGTGGATGTCTGGATGATTCTGAACCTGGTCCCCGGTTCACCCCCACCCGGATACCCGCATGCCTCCAACAACAGCCGGGACAATTATTACCTGAGCGGGATCGGCCGGCTGCAGGCCGGGATCGGCGTCGAGACGGCCCAGGCCGAGCTGAATGCCGTCTCGGCCGCAATCGAAGAGGATTTCCCGGTCGATCGCGATTCCTGGTTCATACAGGCCGTCCCGTTGTCGGAGAAGATCATCAGCGGCAGCGACACCATGCTCTACATCCTCCTCGCCGCGGTCGGATTCGTGCTGCTGATCGCGTGTGTGAACGTGGCCAATCTCTCCCTGGCCCGGGGCACCTTCATGGAGCGGGAGCTGGCCATCCGTTGCGCCCTGGGCTCGAGCCGCGCCCGCCTGCTGCGGCAGCGGCTGATCGAGAGCCTCGTGCTCGCCCTGCTGGGGGCCCTGGGCGGGCTCATCCTGGCCGCGGCGGGCATCCGTTTCCTCCTGGCCCTGCGCCCCGACGCCCTGCCGCGCGTGGATGCGATCGGCTTCGATCCGGCGGTCTTCCTCTTCACCGGGGCGATCGCCATCGCAACCGGCGCCGTCTTCGGACTGCTGCCCGCCCTGCGCTCGACCCGTCCCGACCTCGAGCGGACCCTGCGCGAAGCGGGACGCAGTACCAGCGTCGGGCTCCGGCAGCGTTTCCTGCGCAACGTCCTGGTGGTCGTGCAGACGGCGCTCGCGCTGCTGCTCCTGGTCGGGGCTGCGCTGCTGGTACGGAGTTTCAGACAGCTCCGTGAGGTCGATCTGGGGATCGATCCGGAGAACGTGCTCACCTTCGAACTCAGCCTGCCGGTCAGCGCCTACCGGGTCGATGAGCCGGAACGCCGAGTCGCCTTCGCCCGCGAGTTCCACGAGCGCATCGAGAGCCTGCCGGGAGTGCGATGCGCCGGCGCCGTCTCCCGGCTGCCGGTTCAGGGAACCTACAACAGCTGGGGTTACGTGATCAGGAGCGAGTCCGTCGAGGCGGGGGAACTCCGCTGGCACCTGGCCAATTTCCGGGTGGTGGAGGGCGACTACTTCGGCGCGCTGGGTATCGAAATCGTCACCGGTCGCCCGTTCTCGCCGGCCGACGATCCAGGGGTCCCCCCGGTGGCCATCGTCAGCCGCGGCCTGGCGGACCGCTACCTGGGTGACGGCGATCCGCTCGAGGATCAGGTGAACAACGGCCTGACCAGGTGGCGGCATATCGTGGGAGTGGTCGAGGACGTGCGAATCGGGTACCGGGAGGAGACTCCCGATCACATCTATGTGCCTTATGAGCAGTGGGCCGGCGATCGGCCCTGGGTCATGACGTACGTCGTCAAATGCGACGGTGATATACCGGCGGTGGCCGCCGCGGTCCGGGCCGAACTGGCCGCTCTCGATCCCGCCCTCGTGTTCTACAATCCTCGTCCCCTCGAGAGTATCGTCGGCTCGGCCATCGCCCGCGACCGCTTCGCCATGGCCCTGATGATGATCTTCGCCGCGGTGGCCTTGCTGCTCGCGGTGATCGGCATCTACGGGGTGCTCTCCTACACGGTCGGTCAGCGCCGCTATGAGATCGGCATCCGGCTGGCGATCGGCGCCCGCGCCTCACAGGTGCGCCGGCTCATCCTCCGGGAGGGGGTGATGCTGTCCGCCCTCGGCATCCTCACCGGGCTGGCCGCCTCGCTGGTGCTGACCCGGTGGCTGGAGTCGCTCCTCTACCAGGTCGATCTGCGGGACCCGCTGATCCTTACCGGTGCGGCGGTCGTGCTGGCACTCGTCGCCTGTCTGGCCAGCCTGCTGCCGGCCGTGCGCGCGGCCCGCACCGATCCGCTCACGGTTATGCGGACCGAATAAGGGGATCATCAATCCAGCAGATATCTTTCGAACCAGGCCACCAGGGCGGCGGTTGCCCGGCGGAGATACTCACCCCTGAAGCCGTGCTCGGCTCCTTCAAGAACGATCAGATCGGTGATCACTCCCGTATCCAGGAACGCCTGATGGATCACCTGGCTGGAGAGAAGGGGGACGAGCTGGTCGGCATCGCCGTGGATGAGGAGAGTGGGCGGATCGTCGGCTGAAACATGCAGGAGCGGTGAAATGGAAGGCGCCAGTTCCGGATCGAACTCCAGGGCCGGGAACCGTTCGTTGGGTCCAACGATCCCCCGGAGATCAACGGGGGGATAGTACGCCACCACGGCCGCCACCCTGTCCGGAACCGTCAGGACCGGATCCTCCGCTGACCGGTCACCGTCGTCGGAGGCGCAGCCGAGCATGAGGGACAGGTGGCCCCCCGCGCTGCCGCCATAGACACCGAGCCGCTCCGGATCGACCGACCAGTCATCACTGTTCAGGCGGATGAAGCGCACCGCCCGCCTCACATCGGCCACAGCATCCGGAACTTTGTACCGCGGGGCGCTGCCGTGCCGGACCGCAAACACCGTGAATCCGGCCTCGAGCAGATCGATGAACATCCGCCCCTGCTCCTCCGGCGCCCTCCAGACCGAGACCCAGCCCCCGCTCACCATGTAGAGGATCCCGGCGCCGTTGCTCCCCTGTTCGGGCTGGAAGACGTCGAACGTCAGCGCCATCCCGTCCTTGTGCCCGTAAACAACGTCGTGCGATATCCGCGTCTCCGACTGGGCAGCAGCGGAACGGACCGGAACCAGGATGATGATCGCTGCGAGAGTTGATGCCAGCCGTCGACTGATGATCATGATGTGCATCGATTCGCCTGCTCCTTCTCGGGGTAGAGCTGACCGGTTCGCAGGCGAGTGTAACTCAACTCATCGTTCATTCATACCTCACTTGGAGTACTTATTTCAGTGAGGCAGCAGGCTTCCGAGCGGAGTCCGAAGTCCGGAGTACGAGATTTCCAGAGTGGTCTTGACACGACTTCCGGGGAACAATATAACTTTATATAAATAAACTTTAGTCAAATAAAGTATGCGAGGACATAGTTTTGAAGAAATCGGCGGACATCCTGGATCGCGATCGGGAGTGGGCCAGGCTCGTTGAGCTCTGGAAAGCAGACTCGGCGCAGCTCGTTGTGATGGTGGGGCGCAGACGGGTCGGCAAGAGCTGGATCCTGCAGCGCTTCGCTGGCGCTGCGGGGGGGATCTACTTTCAGGCCACCCGCGGGACCCGAAGCGAACAGATCGGGCGTCTGACCAGGGTCGCCGGTGATTTCTTCGACGACCCCGCCTTGAAGCAGGGAACAGCGCTGACCGGGTGGGAAGGATTCTTTGAGTACGTGACAGAGAAGGCGGGCGAAAAGCCCTTCCTTCTCGTTCTTGATGAGTTCCCCTATCTCGCCGATGAAGATCCCGGGCTCACATCCATCATCCAGTCGATGTGGGACCAGCGATGGAAGGACAGCGGGACCTTCAAGCTGGTCCTCTGCGGATCACACATCACCTTCATGCAGCAGCTGGAAGGACGGGATCAGCCGCTGCACGGGCGACGGACGGCTCGTCTCCGCATTGCTCCTTTCACGTATCGCGAGATGTCTGCCATTGTTCCCGACTACGATCGACGGGATCAGCTGCTGACCTACGGCATCTTCGGCGGCCTGCCGGGGCATCTGGATGCCATCGATCCCGGGCGAAGCCTGGGTGAAAACGTCGCGGCGCTGATCCTGGATCCGTCCAGCCGGCTCCATGATGAGGCCATGCACGTGCTGGACAGTTTCGGCAGAGAGGCCGATGTCCCCTACTCGACTCTGTTCGCGATCGCGATGGGAGCACACACGTGGGGCGAGATCAAGAACCGCGTCGATCGATCCGAGGGGGCTCTGTGGCCGGTGATCGAGTGGCTCCAGGAGATGGAAATGGCCAGCCGTGACGTACCGGTTACCAGGGACCAACCGTCGAAGTCGAAGGTCTCACTCTACCGCCTGACGGATCCCTATCTGCGCTTCTGGTATCGGTTCATCCAGCCCCTCTACTCGAGCGGTTCGGCCGGGCTCGCCGAACCTCTCGATCTCTGGAAGAGAACGATCGAGCCGGGGCTGGATGACTACATGGGAGCTGTCTTCGAGGACATCTGCAGGGACAGTGTTCGCACCGGACTCACTCTCCCGCTCAAACCGCTTCGGGTCGGCCGATGGTGGACACGGGACGGCCGGCACGAGGTGGACATCGTCGTCCGGGGAGTGGAGGACGAACTCTTCGTCGGAGAGTGCAAGTGGGGCGGCGTCTCAGGAGCGGACCTGCAGACCCTGAGGGAGCGGGGGCGGATGGCAGCCGACGAACTCGGCAGGGTGTCCCGGATATTCCACGGCCTCTTCTCGGCGGCGGACAGGAAAGACGATGCCGTGAGCCGGGCGGAAGACGACGGCGAAGTCCTCTACTTCGGTCCCGAGGCTCTCTTCGATTGACGGGGGACACGGTGTACGTCGATCCGGCGGCTGAGACAACACCCCTGCAGCCGACGAGCCGTGAATCTCGCCGGCAGCTGCAACCTCACGGCCGGAATCTCTGTACACAGTACCATGTGGGGCTTTCTCTGAACACGGGAGCACGGGCATGAGACAGCTTCTCACAGATCTGCAGTACGGCTTCCGGATGTGGCGGAAAACGCCCGGCATAAGCCTGGTGACTTTGTTCTCGCTGGCCCTGGCGATCGCGGCCAATGTCACCATGTTCGCCCTGGCGGGAGGACTGCTCTTCGAGCCCTTCCCCTATGCCGACCAGGACGAACTCTTCCTCATCGAGACCGTCGAACGCGATCAGCTGACGACCGGGAACAGCGACGAGGTCTCGGCCCCCGATTTCCTGGATCTCCAGGCGCAGGTGACGTCGTTCGCCGGTTTCTGTGCCTGGGACGATGAACCGTTCGTCCTGACCGGTCTCGACCGGCCCGAAGAAATCCTGGTGACCACCGTGACCCCCACCCTCTTCGAGGTGCTCGGAGTCGAGCCCCTCTTCGGCCGCGGCTTCCGGCCTGAAGACGGCACGGGCGGGAACCGGCAGATCCTGCTCCTCGACTACGGATACTGGCAGAACCGGTTCAACGGCTCCCGTGACGTTCTGGGCCAGGCCCTGATCCTCAACGGCATTCCCCACGCCGTGGTGGGCGTTCTGCCCGAGGAATTCAACCTGCTGCAGGGCGATGTCGCCGCCTACCGGCCGGACGACCTGAGCGGGAGAACCGATCGCGGGTACCGGGATCTGCTGGTCTTCGGGCGCCTGGCGCCGGGGAGCACGCTGATCCAGGCCCGGGCCGAGGTGGCCGTCTTCGCCGGGCAGCTCGAAGCGGACCATCAGGAGACCTTCCGCAACCGCACTCTCTCGGTCAATCCCCTGCGATCGCGTTTCCCGGGGCGGACCGATCGGCTCCTGATCATGATCACCGTCATCGTCACGATATTCGGTCTTCTCATCGCCTGCGCCAATATCGCCAACCTCCTGCTCAGCAAGGCCGACACGCGGATGAGGGAGGTCGCCATACGCATGGCTCTCGGAGCCGCACGGGGCCGGCTCTTCCGCCAGTTCCTGGCCGAGAGCGTGCTGATGGGGCTCTCGGCGGGTCTGGCAGGGGTGATGCTGGCCTGGGTGGCCGTGCGTATCTTCCGGGCCGGCTTCCCCGCCAGCATTCCCCGTGCCTTCCTCCCGGAGATCGACGGAACAGTCCTGATGCTGACGGTGATCCTCTCCGTCCTGACCGGAATCCTCTTCGGCCTGGCTCCGGCGCTTTTCGCGACCGTGAAGGATCTGCGGAACGCTCTGAGTGGCGGAGCGCAGGGAGGCACGACGGGACGGAAGTGGAAGCGGATCAGGCACGCCTTCGTGATCGGTGAAGTGGCGGTGGCGCTGGGGATCCTGACCGGGGCCGGACTGCTGGCCGATATCTTCAACCGTCTCCTCAGTACCGAACCGGGCTTCCGTTCCGAGGGGCTGGTCACGTTCGAGCTCTCGCTCAGCGGGTACCTGTACCCGGAGGACGAAGATGTGATCGGATTCCAGCGCCGGGCGATCCCGGCCCTCGAAGCGATCTCGGGGGTGGAGGGAGTGGCTTTCATGACCCGCCTGCCGCGGGCCCGGGGCTGGTCGAGCGCAGCGTTCAGCTTCACCGACGACATCCGGGATGATCCCGATGAACGGCCCGAAACCGGCTGGCTGGCCGTGAGTACCGACTATTTCCCCACCATGGAGATCACCCTGCACTCGGGACGTTTCCTCGATGAGCGGGACCGGCGCGAGACGCAGCCGGTGGTCGTGCTCAACCGATCGTTCGTGGAGGAATTCCTGGGCGACCGGGAACCTGTCGGCGCCCGGCTCGAAATGCTTGGAAGCACGCATGAAGTTGTCGG
>CAYSYY010000065.1:0-4816 GCA_964435265.1 uncultured Gemmatimonadota bacterium | reverse complement strand
GGGTGGTGGAGAATGTCTGCCAGGAGCGTCTCCCGATTGAGTTCGCGATCGAACCGCTCATCTATCTGCCGCTGGAACAGCAGTTGCTCCGCTACCCCACGGTCGCCCTTCGTGCCGGCGCCGATCAGGCCGGTCTTTCCGAAGCGATCAGGCAGACCGTCTGGAACATCAATCCAGACCAGCCCATCGGTCCCCTGCGGACCTACGACGATGTCTTCCGGGAGTCCCTGGGAGCCGCGTCGGTCTTTGGTGATTTCCTTTTCGCACTCTGTGCCATGGCGACGATCCTGGCCGCGATGGGGATCTTCGGGATCATCTCCCATGCGGTCCTGCGCCGCACGAGGGAGATCGGCATCCGGATCTCGGTCGGTGCCCGGGCCGGACAGGTGGTCGGACTGATCACCCGCCAGGGGATCAGGCTGACGGTGATCGGCTTCATTATCGGTGCACCCCTGGCGTATCTCATGACTCAGTTCGTCCGGGCCATTTTCAGGTTCCGGGGAGGAGAAACGCTGCCGCTGAGCGGTTTCACCACCATCGCCCTGCTGGCCGCGGTGGCGCTGCTGGCCTCGTGGATTCCGGCCCGCCGGGCCGCGAAGGTGGAACCGGTCCGGGCCCTGAAAGCGGAGTAGGCGGACCGAATAGGTACTTTTATCCCCGCAACCTGATCCTCGCCGGATGCGTATGCATAGTGCATATGTAGGAATCATATATATCGACTCCGCGGCCGCGTGGTATCGACAGTGGGGATCGATTCCCGCCGGAGGAACCTGAGGGAACCTAGAGGAGATGAGAAAGGATCGGGCCATGAAGAAGCATAGAGAGCACCGGCAAGCGTCGCTGATCAGCGCCGACGTCCTGCCGACCGCTACCCTGCCGACCGCCGGGCTGCCGGCCGCCGCCCTGCTGACCGCCGCTGTGCTGATCGCCGGGTGTGCGGCCGGGGGAGCCGGGAACCGCTACAACCCGCATGCCTGGCCGGCCGGGACGACGGCGACCTACGTCCTGACGACCGGTCAGACCCAGACCGCGGAGCTGCCTGGTATGGGCGAGCAGGCATTGAACTCGTCCACCACCATCGATCTGACGATTGCGTCGGCCGGCCCGCAGACCTTCACCCTCACCGTCAACGACGCCTCGGATACCGACGATGCGGCAGCCCTGGGCGGTCCGACGCCCGATATCTCCATGCTGGTGGGATTCACCTCCAGCCTCACGGTGAGCGAGCGGGGCGAGATCACGGAGGCGACCGGTCTGGAGGCCAACAAATACGTCATCGACCAGGGCGGGGTGGCGTCGTTCGAGGACATCCTTCAGACCCTCTTCCTCTACCTGCCCGAAGGCAAACTCGCGCCGGGGGCGCAGTGGACCCGGGAATACGGGTTCTCCCTGACCCAGATGGACGGTACCGTCCTCGACTTCGCCGTAGTGGAACACTACACCTGCATCGAGAAAACCGATTTCGAGGGTGTGCCCGCCTGGAAGATCGAGGCGGTCTCGGAAACCGCCGTGACGGGCACCGGCGACGCGGGCGGCGGCGTTCTGATGGAGTTAGGCCTGAGCGGCAGCGGCACCGCCCTCCTCTACGTCGCACCGGGAACGGCCATGTTGCTGGCGGCCGAGTGGGATGCCACCCTGCACGGCGGTGTTTCGGTAGCGGGCATGAACATTCCCGTGACCATGCACTGGACCCGGGGCGCGATCCTGAAGGAGCGTTGAAACCATACTTTCTTCCTAGCAACAGCCGGCCGGGCTCCTGCGTACTCCCGGCAGATGCGCGACACCCGGACTGTCCCGTCCGCGGGACACCTCACCTCAGGAGCCCGGCATGCCCGAATTCTGGCGCGACATCCGTTTCGCCTGCAGGACCCTCCTGCGTTCGTGGAAGATCACCGTCGTGGCCGTTCTCTCGCTCGCCCTGGCGATCGCGGGGAACACCATCGTCTTCAGCCTGATCAACGGGATCTTCTACCGCCCCCTGCCCTACCGTGAGGCCGACCGGCTCTCCCTGCTCGGGGACCGCGCCTTCGACGCCCCGCGCGGGGCGATCGGCGGCATGTCGGTAGCCAACTTCCTCGACCTGCGGGAGCGGCAGAACCTCTACGAGGACCTGGCGGCGATTCAGATCATCCCCTTCGTTCTCCAGGACGGCGGGGAGACTCCCGAGACGATCCTGGGCGGTTCGGTCACGGCGGAGTTCTTCCCCCTGCTCGGCGTCGATGTCGTCCGCGGCCGGCTCTTCATGGCCGAAGAAACCGTACCGGGGAACAACCGGGTGGCCGTCGTGAGCCACGCTTTCTGGTCGGAGCGGCTCGCCGCCCGGGAGGAGGAACCGGCGACCATCCCGCTCAACGGCCAGCCTTACACCATCATCGGCGTGCTCCCCGAGGATTTCGAGTTCCTGGTGCCCAACCTCGAACTCTTCACTCCCCGGCCGATGGATCCGTCGGAAGGGAACCGGTCCCAGCGGGCCCTGCTGGTGATCGGGCGGCTCAAACCGGGAGCCGGCGACGACGCGGCGCAGATCGAGATGGCCGCGCTGATGGAGCAGCTGGTCGACGAATATCCCGAAGCCAACCGCGGCTATACCATCGACGCCCTGAACCTGCGCCACGAGATCCCCAACCGCCAGAACCGTATCCTCTTCGGCATCATCCAGGGGGCTATGGTCTTCATCCTGCTGATCGCCTGTGCCAATCTGGCCAATCTGCTCCTGGCCCGCAGTCTGGCCCGGCGGCGGGAGATGGCCATCCGCATGAGTATCGGGGCGGGACGGCTGCAGATCGTAAGCCAGCTCTTCACCGAGAGCGGCCTCATGGCGCTGGCGGCCGGCGTCCTGAGCCTGCTGGTGAGCTTCAAGGGCGTGCAGCTCATGAACCGGGCCCTGGGAGCGAACCTGCCGGGACCGTACCAGCCGGTCATGGATACCACCGTCCTGATCTTCACCCTGGGGATCACGCTGGTCGGGATGTTCCTCTTCGGCCTCTTCCCTCTGCTGCATATGCGTGAATTCGACATGGCCGGAACGTTGCGGGAAGGCTCGGCCGGCCTGGGGGGCGGCCGCCGCCAGCGGCGGGCCGCGGCGATCCTGGTCGTGGCCGAAGTCTCCCTGGCCCTGATGGCCCTGGGCGGAGCCGGTGTGCTGATCCGCAGCTTCCAGGTCATGCAGAACTCCGATCCGGGCTTCGAGACCGCGAACCTGCTGACCTTCGGGCTCAACCTGCCGCAGGAGCGCTACACCGAAGATGCCGCGATCGTGAGCGCCGGCGAGCAGATCACCGAACGCCTGGCCGCCCTGCCCGGGGTCGAGGCGGTGATCCTGGCCAACGCCCGGCCGCGCACCCCGTTTGTCGGCCAGGAGTACTTCACCATCGACGCCTCTCCGCCCGAGGATCCCGATGCCCGACCCCAGGAGGGCCGGATGATGGTGAGCCCCGGCTTCTTCGAAACTCTGGAGATCCCGCTGCACGCCGGACGCGCCTTCACCCCGGGCGATCGGCTCGACACGCAACCGGTGGTGATCATCAATACCGCCATGGCCGAGCGGTACTGGCCCGATGCCGATCCCCTCGGTCAGTACATCACCATCCTGGATGCCTCGCGCGAGGTGGTCGGGATCGTCGAGACCGTCCGCCACGGCCTGGCGGTCAATACCGACCTGCTGCCCGTCATCTACCTGCCGTGGTACCAGGCCCCGGCCAACGGGGTGAACGTCGCCCTGCGGACCGCCGTGCCGCCCCAGGCTCTGGCCGACGCCGTCCGGCGGCAGATCTATGCCTTCGAGGCCGAAGCCGCGATCGTGCAGATGCTCCCGCTGGAGGATTTCCTCCGCCAGTTCTTCGCCGCTCAGAATGTGATCATGGGAATCCTGTTCGGTTTCGGCGGTGTCGGGCTCCTGCTGGCGGCCCTGGGCATCTACGGGGTGCTGGCCTACCGGGTCACCCTGCAGGTCCGCGAGATCGGGCTGCGCATGGCGATGGGCGCCGGGCGCAGCCGGATCCTCCGCAAGGTGGCCTGGGACGGGCTGCGTATGGCAACCATCGGCCTGGCGATCGGGCTGCCCGGGGCGGTGGTCCTCACCATCGTCATCGGCCACGTGTCGCAGAACGCGGTCCCGATCCAGCCGCTCGGCCTGGTCGCGGCGGCCGCCGTGCTGGTGCTCGTCTCGGTACTGGCGAGCCTCGCCCCGGCCCGCCGGGCGTCGCGGGTGGACCCGGTCATCGCCCTTCGGATGGAGTGAATCCCCGCCGGGCAGCCGTACGGCGGAACCCCTACCCCAGGAAGAATCCGTCGCCGAGGGGATCGTCGGGATCGACGATGAACTCGTGGCGGCCGGTCAGGTGGGCCGAACCTTCCACCTCGGGGATGACCGCCGGAAGGCCGCTGAAGGTCGTCTCTTCGACCACCCGGCCGGTGAAGGTCGTCCCCACGATGCTCTCGACCACGTGGTCCTCTCCCACCCCGATCTCCCCCCGGGCGTGGTGGATCGCCATACGGGCGCTCACCCCGGTGCCGGTCGGGGAGCGGTCCACCTGGCCGTCGGCGAAGATGCAGACGTTGCGGGAATCAACCCCCTCGCAGAGCGGCGGGGCGATGAAGATGGTGCCGTAGAGGTATCCGAGATCGGGTTCAAGGGGATGTTCGATCGGCCGGCCGACCATCACGGCGTGCTTTATCGCCATGCCGGTGCGCACCAGCCGGGCGTGCTCGTCGGGGGTGCCGTGCAGGCCGAAGTCGGCGGCCTGCACGAAGGCGTAGAAAGCCCCGCCGAAAGCCAGGTCGTTGTAGCCATCCTGGGCGGCTTTCAGAGCGGCGC
>CAYSYY010000064.1:3138-11443 GCA_964435265.1 uncultured Gemmatimonadota bacterium | reverse complement strand
CCCTGCCGCCGCCCCGCAACTTCGAGCTCGCCCCACGGGCCGAACCAGTCGCCGGTGCGAACCGCTGCGACACCCTGGATCGACCGGGTGTCGTAGAGCCAGCCGGTGTGGTGCTCGTAGTCCCAGGTTTCGGCATGCAGGCGGGTCCGGACCGCTGTCTGTCCCGATCCGCGCCAGACCCCCCGCAGGGTGCCGAAGAGAGCCTGGTGATCGTTGGCGTAGGAGAGCTCACCGTCATGGAACCGCTTCGTTTCCCAGCGCAGCTCGGCGCTCCCCCCGGGGCCCTGCCAGCCGTCGTGCCGCCAGCCGGCCGCCAGGCTGTTCCAGGTGTACTCCCGGCCGGCGAAGAAGCGGTTGCCGAGTTCCAGACCGCCGTCAGAGTTCGCGAACGGTGACCAGAGGAGGTTCAGGTGAACGTTCCCCTCGCTGGTGGTGGTGGAGGTGTCGGTGCTCAGGACCCGGTACTGGTGGGAGAAGAGGTCGTAACCGGTGCCCAGCTCGAGGCGCAGCGGGCGCAGGGTCGGAACCGGGGCCGGTTCCGCGAGTGTCTGCTGGGCGCGGCCGGTGAGCGGCATCGTCAGTATCCCCAGGGCACACAGTGCCGGTATGAACGTTCGTAGATCCCCCATGATCCGCTCAGTTCCCTCAGGCGTCGTCCGGGAGCGGGGGAGGCGTTCCCCCGTCGGCCCGGCGGGCTGCGGTCAGCACCAGTTTGGCGGCGGTCTGGGCCTCGGCCAGGCCCGGGCGGAGCTCGCCGCGGTCGAGATGTTCCCGGGCCCGGGCCAGGTGCTGTCCGGCCTCGTCCCAGAGACGGCGGACCTGCGGGTCGGTACTGCCGGCCAGCGCGGCGTGCAGTTCCCGCAGCTCTTCGACATGGGCGATCGCCGCGGCGACATCTTCGGGAGCCAGGGCCCCGACGGTGAGCCGGGAGGCCAGCCGGACCGCGTTGCGGGCGGTCAGGGTGCCCGTCAGGGCCCGGCGCAGGTCGCCGGCCGAGAAGAACCGCTCGGCCTCCTGCTGGGCCTCCCGGGCCTGGGTCAGCGCCTGACGGGCGATCTCGACCAGATCGGGAGTGTTCTCGAGACGCTCGATCCGGCGGGCGGTGTCATCGAGTTCCCGCCGCACCGCCTCCGGAGTCATCCCGGTCCGATCCATGGAGCGCAGGACCTGCCGGATCATGCTCTCGCACTGCTCCATAAGCCGGAAGGCCTGCAGGAGGTTCCCCTGCTGGCGTGTCTGCAGGGCCCGCTGGTACGCTCCGGAGGCCAGCGTGAGCTGGCGCATCACCTCGGGCGGGGCGTCGGATCCCAGCCCCTCGCGCATGAACTGCAGGAGCTCGCGGTTGCGCTCTTCCATGCGCCCGTAGTAGGGCAGGCGCTGGGCCAGCCGGCGGATCTGCACGGCCAGCTGGCGGAGTGAATCGAAGTTGCGGCGGGCCAGAACCCCCGCCTGCTCGGTCCGTCCCGCCCGGTAGTGCCCGTCGGCCGCGACCCACTGTTCCCGCAGCAGGCCCAGCCGTCCCAGGATCCCTTCGTCGCCGATGCGCCGGGCCAGGGGGAGCAGTTCCTCGTAGAGGGCGCGGGCCTGCTCTAGGGTGTCGCCGACCTGGTTCCGGTTCTGTCCGGGGGGCTGCGCGGAGACCTCGCGGATGGGGGTCCCGACCAGAACGATGGCGGCCGCGAGGATCGGCAGCAGCCCCCCGAGGCGTGTCCGAACGACGCGCAGAGGGTCGGCGCCGTCGGTCTGATTCTGGAACGTCATGATCGCTCCTCTCGGCCCCCCCGAAGAATGCCGGCTGATGCGTTATCCTGCTGGTACTCCGGTCCCGAGGGGTACGCAAGCAGTGTGCCAGTGGGATCGGTCCCGCGCGGTACAGCCGGATGATTCTCGTAATATATTTCAACGCAATAGATTACGTGGAATCTGGAGGACCAGCTGAGCGACCGCGGGAGCCGGATCAGCCGGCCGGGACAGTATATTGTGTCCCGTATGGTACATCCGGTGTACCGTCCCGGGCGTCGAGGGGCGCCGCACCGCCTGAGCGGGAACGGGGCCGCTACGGACCCCCGGCGTAGACCAGCAGGGCCAGCAGGGCGGCGGGGTAGCTCGCGTAGGAGGTGCTCTGGACGGTCCAGCTCCCCGGATCGGCGGGATCGAGGCCGTTGCCGGGAACGAGGACGTCCAGGAGCGCCTGGGCCTGCGGGAACCACAATGACCCGCTCAGGTAGTAGACCTGCGCCAGGAGGAGACGCACCAGAGCGGCGTCGACGGCGGGATCGTGACTGAAGACGTAGTCGGGAGCCCGCTGCAGTGCCTGGGAGCCGTAGACCATGGCCTGGGAGAGGCCGTTGGGGAGTTCGCGGTATACGATCAGGCCGCCCACCCGGGCGTCTTCGGTGGCGGGATCGCGCTGGACGGCCGCGTTGAAGCCGGCGGCGGCGGCCGCCAGGTCGTTCTGCTTCAGGGCCGTCCAGCCCAGGCCGGTGTAGGCCTCGGCGAGACGGGAATCGAGATTGAGGGCGTTCTGGAAGAGGGTCCCGGCGGCGGAGTAATCACCGGCCTCCCACGCCGCCCACCCCGTCAGAATGAGGGAACGGGCGTTGTGAGGAGTGGCGCCGACCTCCCGCGAGGGCGCGCTCTGGTTCCCGGCCTCATCCACCGAGGTGATGGAGAAGAGGTAGGTGGTCCCGTTCGCCAGGGCGTTGACGATCGCATCGGTCCGGGTGGTCGAGTCGCACAGAGTGGGCGCGGTCGCGTTCTCCGGCCGCCGCCAGATACGGTACCGGGCCAGATCGCGGGCCTGCGATGCGGTCCAGGAAAGCGTGACGCGGCCGTCGCCGGCCACCGCGATCAGCCCGCGCGGGGCATCGGGCGGGGTCCGGTCGGGACCGGGACCGGAGCTGCAGGCGGCGACCGCCACGGTCGTCAGGAGGAGAAGGAGGGCGGGCGCCAGGTTCCGCCCCATCGTCTGATCCGCCTTCTTCCGTATCGCCATGGTCGGTCCCGTCATCGCAGCAGGGTCAGTTTGCGGACCAGCCGGCCGTAGCGGGTCTCGAGAACGGCCAGGTAGACACCCGTCGCCGCCGGACGGCCGGCGGTATCGGTTCCATCCCAGGTGAGGAGGTGGCGGCCGGCCGGATAGGACCCGTCGGCGAGGATCCGGACGCTGCGCCCGCGCACGTCGACGATGGTGAGCCGCACACTCCCGCTCTCGGCCAGGGTGAAGGCGAGGCGGGTACGCGGATTGAATGGATTCGGCCAGGGGGGCTCGAGGGTGGTCCCGGCCGGCGGGAGGAGCGCCCCCCGCTCGCCGGACCGGAGTTCGAAGGTCCCGCCCTCTTCCACCAGAGCCGTCGCCGTGGCGGCCGAGAGATCGAGGGCGGTGGGCAGCGCCTCCCAGTGCTCGCCGCTCCGGCGCCAGATGACGGGGCTCTCGCCGGGACCGATCGAGCGGGGATCCCAGCCGATCACGATCTCGATGCTCCGGCCGGGGACGCGCTCGGGAAGGTCGATGAGGTAGCGTCCGGCGCTCTGCAGCAGGGCGGCCGCACCGGTCCGCCAGACCGCCCCGGCACCGGCCCGGGCCGTGAAGAGGCCGTCGGGGGAGACGAGGGTGAAGGGGTGCCCCGGCGAGGCGATGACGACCTGCAGTACGGCCTCGACGGACGTCCGGTTGCCCGCGGCGTCGGTACCGGTGGCCTGGATCGCGATGCTCCCGGGAGCCAGCTCGAGGTCGGCCCGGACGATGGCGGCTCCCGTCGCCGGGATCGGCACGGGATCGCGCGGGATGCCGTCGGCGGTGAGGGTGAAGACGGTCGGGACCTCGTTGCTCACCACGACCAGATCGAGATGGTCCGTCAGCGCGGGGTTGCGCAGGGCGCCCAGGGTCAGTTCGGGGGGGGTGGCGTCCACGATGAAGACGGCCGGACCGCCGCGGTTGACGCGCCGGTGGCCGAACTCATCGAAAGCGCTGACCCGCCAGTACCAGAGCCGGTTCTCCACCAGCTCCCCGCTCCATGCCAGGGTGGTGCCGGCGGTGGTGTCCCGCTCCGAGGTCGTGAAGGCGTCGGTCGTATCCAGCTCCACCGCATATCGCACGCCGCTCCACTCCGGGGGCGGCGGGTAGGCCGCCCAGCTGAGCTGCGGGGTCCGATCGGTGATGAAGCCGCCGCCGGTCGGAGCGGTGAGGGGGAAGGAGGGGGTGGTGAAGAGGTCCACCACCATGGTGTCGGCGCTGGTCGTGTGCAGCACGATCTCCACCTGGCTGTCGGCGCCGCTGCGGGCGGTGCTGGCCGGCACGCTCCCCGACCAGAAGTGGAGGTTCTGCATCGCGCCGGGCCAGGGATCGCCCGCGTCGCCGCGGTTGTCGTTCCGCTCCAGCTGGAAGAGCCCGTCGGCCTGCTCCAATGCCCAGCGCAGGTCGGCGGGGTTCCGATTGAAGGACGGCACCGCCTCGTTGAGGTGGTAGATCAGCAGTCCCGTGCCGTGCAGCCAGGCGTCGAAACCGTACCGCTGCCGGTTCTCGACCAGGAAGTACTCCTCCTCGTCCAGGGCGGTCGAATGCAGCAGCACGATCGTACCGCTGCGGTAGACGTCGGGCAGCGCCAGAGAGACGGCGTCGGTCCCGTCGAGCACGATCAGGTTCTCGTACCAGCCCAGATCGTAGCGCGACCAGGCGCACATGGCCGCCGGGCTCCAGGTCTTGTTCCAGTTCCCGCTCGCCATCAGGGCCCAGTGACCGAGGCCTTCGCTCTCTCCGCCGCTGCCCCCCCCGTCGGTGTCGTAGAGGTCGGGCAGTCCGAAAGCGTGTCCCATCTCGTGGCAGAAGACGCCGACGTCGATCATGCCCCCGCTGCACTCGCCCAGAGGCTGCAGGATGTAGTCGGCGATCTTCATCTTCTGGCCCGGATGGTGGGGATCGTCGTCCCCGGTGGCTAGGTAGACGCTCTGACCGCGAAGCCAGTACGAGGCCGCCGGGTACGACCAGCGATGCGACCAGAAGCCTTTCACCTGGTGGGGGAGCCCCGAACACTCGTACCCCTTCAGGTTGTGCACCAGGATGAGGACGTCCACGATCCCGTCGGCGTCGGCGTCGTAGCGGCTGAAGTCGACCGTGTCGTCCACCGCCGCGACCAGTTCTTCGATCCAGTCGAGCAGGTGATCGTCGACGCTGTCGCCGCTGGAATCGCGGTAGTGGTCGGCCGCCGAATCGACCGCGGCGTAGCCGCAGATGTCGCCGGCCATGGCGATGCGTCCGAAACTGACGGCGTCGTAGAAGTCGCGCAGCGAACCGCTGTGGTCATCGCCGTGGTAGCCGACGCCGAAGAGCCGGTCGCCGAGTTCGGCCAGGTCGAATCCGGACCAGTCGTCCGGGGGGGCGAACCGCCCCACGATCACGGGGTAGCGGAACGATCCCGTCACGGCGGTGGCCAGGCCGGCCGCTTCGGCCCCGGCCGGGGTCATGAGCCCCCGCGCGATGGCCCGCCGGACGGCCCGGACCCGATCGGCCAGCGGCAGATGGGCGTGACGGAACTCGAAGGCGGTGGGATCGACGGCGCGGACCCGGCGGGCGAACGGCGTGTCGGGGTACTCCCGACGGCGATTGGGATTCGGGCCTTCCGGTTCCTGGATCGAAGTGACCGCCCCGGCGACCTCGAGCCCGACCAGAAGCAGGGCCGAGGCGGCCAGCAGGTGCAGGGCGTGCCGGGTCGGTCGGGGCGGGCGGTTGTGCATGGCTCAAGTATCGCTACAATGAGGGCGCGAGGGAAGTCGACTCCATCAGCGGGGATACCGACGATGCTCCTGCTCATCTTCACCGACGTGGACGGCACACTGATCGATTTCACCACCTACGAGCCGGGGCCCGCGCTGACCGCACTGCGGGCGTGCCGGGCCGCGGGAGTGCCGGTGATACCCAACACCAGCAAGTCGGCGGTGGAGATCGTGCGGCTGCGCGCCCGCCTGGAACTCGTCTCCCCCTTCGCGGTGGAGAACGGCGCGGCGGTCTGGATCCCGGAGGCGGATCCGGTCGCCGCCGCCGCCGCGGCCCTGGCCGGCGAGGAGGGGATCGCCGTCGACACCCGCCGGGGGTACCTCCGCATGCTTCCCGGAACCGCCCGGAGCGAGCTGGTCGCGGCGCTCGATGAGATCGCCGCCGAGCTCGACCTCGAGCTCAGGGGTCTCTCGCTCATGAACGCCGCCGAGGTGAGCGCCTGCACCGCCCTGCCGCCCGAAGCCGCCGAAGCCGCCATGCTCCGGGAATTCTCCGAACCCTTCCTGATCCTGCGGCGGGGGCGACCGGTTCCCGAGAGTGACCGGAGCGGGCGGCTCCCCCGGCTCGAGGCGGCCGCCCGGCGCCGCGGGCTGGTCTGCCTGCTGGGGGGGCGTTTCTTCCACCTGCTCGGACCCCATGACAAGGGCACGGTCACCCGGCTGATCATCACGGCCTACCGCCGTCTGCTCACCGGTACCGGCTTGGAACTCTCCTCGATGGCGCTCGGAGATGCGCCCAACGACCTCGCCATGCTCGCGGCTGTGGATCACCCCGTGCTGGTGCGTCGGCATGACGGAACACACCACCCGGGTATCGCCCTCGAGGGGCTCCGGCGCGTCGACGGGATCGGTCCGGCGGGGTGGGCCGCGGCCGTCCTCGACCGGCTCGGAGTCCTCGATCTGCGCCGGGAATGAGCTTGTCACCCGTGCCCGTAATACGTCATCATCGAACCCCATCCCGGACCGGAGGCCGCCGCGCGGGCGAAGCCGGACCTGCTGCTATGACCCGGGAGGTGATCCACCGATGGGTGATTTCTATCAGAGCCGCGTCATCGCGACCTATCATGAGCTGGGCCAGCGCGATCTGGGCGAACTGGAGGGGGAACTCGAACGTCTGGGCAGCATGCACCGGCTGGTCCTGGTGCTGCCGGCCCTGTATTCGGAATTCGAGCGGCCGGCCCTGCCCCGGATCCTGGAACACCTGCAGGGAGCGGCCTATCTCGATGAGATCGTCCTGGTCCTGGGGCGGGCCGGTGCCGAGCAGTTCGCCCATGCCAGGGAGTTCCTGAGCGTTCTCCCGCAGCAGGTGAGCATCATCTGGATCGATTCCCCCGGCATCCAGGAGGTCCTGCATGCGATGGAGGATGTCGGGCTCTTCGTCGGCGAAACCGGGAAGGGGCAGGCCGTCTGGCTTGCCTACGGCTACATCCTGGGTACGGCCGAGTTCAGCGTCATCGTGGTGCACGACTGCGACATCCTCTCCTATAACCGGCGCCTGCTGGCCCGTCTGGCCTACCCCGCCCTGAACCGGAACCTGGGACTGGAATTCGTGAAGGGGTATTATGCCCGGGTCACCGACCGCATGTACGGGCGTGTCACCCGGCTCTTTATCACCCCGGTGGTGCGGGCTCTGACCCAGCTTCTCGGGCCCCAGCCTTTCCTGACCTACCTCGACGACTTCCGGTACCCCCTGGCCGGGGAGGTGGCGATGACGAGCGATCTGGCCCGGCTGATACGGATCCCGGGAGGGTGGGGACTCGAGGTGGCGACCCTGGCCGAAGTGTACCGCAACGTCAACCCCAAGCGGATCTGCCAGGTCGATCTCGCCGACATCTACGAACACAAGCACCAGCCCCTCTCACCCGGCGATCCCACCGCGGGGCTGATGAAGATGTGCGTGGACATTACCAAGAGCATCTTCCACACCCTCGCGAGCGAGGGGGTGGCGTTCGGGGAAGGACTCTTCCGCAGCCTGCACGCCGCCTACCTGAGGCACGCCCAGGACACCATCCGGAAATGCGCCGGCGACGCGGTCCTGAACGGGCTCGAGTACGATCGCCACGAGGAGGGTCTGGCCGTGGAGACCTTCGCCCAGGCCCTCCATATCGGGGGGGAGGAGTTCAAGTCGAAGCCCATCGGGGGCTCAGAGATCCCCAACTGGAGCCGGGTGGCCGATGCCCTGCCGGATATCCACGCCCGGCTGGTGGCGGCGGTCGCCAGAGACAACGCCGACTCCGACGCCTGAACCCGGACAGCGACCGCACCGGCGCGGGGGCCCCGTGGGAATCGGTCAGGGTGCGGTGCAATTCCATACCCCGGGGTCCGAAAATTCCTTGACTCACCATCGGCGCACTATGTATACACAAAAAGCGATAAACGTGTCCGAAATAACCCCGAACCGGCACCCGGAGCGTTGCCAGGCAACCTGTGATCTACTCGAGTTCCACGGAATATGCGATTCGGGCGTTGACCTACCTCGCCCAGAAGCCTGAAGGCACGGCCGTTCCCATCAAGGAAGTCGCCGAGAAGGAGG
>CAYSYY010000064.1:0-3128 GCA_964435265.1 uncultured Gemmatimonadota bacterium | reverse complement strand
ACCTGCCGCCCCACTTCCTGGCCAAGATCATGCAGACCCTGGCCAAGTCGGGCGTCCTCTCCTCCTACAAGGGGCCGACCGGCGGATTCGCGCTGGCGCGTCCCGCCGGCCGGATCACCCTCTACGATATCGTCGAAGCGCTCGACGACGTGTCCAACTACGATCACTGCGCCGTCGGGCTGGCGGAGTGCAGCGATCAGAACCCCTGCCCGCTGCACACCATGTGGACGGGGGTGCGCACTGCGGTGCTCGACTACTTCCGGCGCACGACCCTGGTCGATCTGGCCGGTGCGGTCGAAACCAAGAAGGCGCATCCCGCCGGGAAACGGGGAGCCTGAGTTCCGTGTTCCGGGGGGGAGCGGAAGCCGCCCCATGGCCCACATTCTGATCATCGACACCGAAGACTCAGCCGTCGCGGAACTCAAGCGCGCGCTCAAGAAGCACGGACATACCGCCGATCGGGTGAGCGATACCCCCGGTACCTTCACCTACCTGCGCCAGCGCATCCCTCAGCTCTTCATCCTCGACCTGATGGCGGCGATACGCGGCCGGCCGTCGGAACTGCCCGAAGGAGTCCGGCTGCTGGCCCAGCTCTACCTCGACCACCCCGAAGTGCCGATGATCGTCTACTCCCGTTCGCGCAAGTACCGCAAACAGTTCTGGTCGTGGGCCGCGGCGGCCCATATCAGCAAGCGGGACGGGATCGGGGAGGTCATGAAGGTGGTGGACAGACTGCTCGGCGAATCAGGCTGAGCCGGCTCCCCGGCACCGTCTCACCCTTCCGGCGATCGCACCTGAGGCGGGAACCACAACCGCACCCGTGTCCCCCGGCCCGGCCCCGACGAGATCGCCAGCTTCCCCCCGTGTCGGTCCATGCATCCCTGGACGACCGAGAGGCCGAGCCCGGCATGCCGGGAGGGATGCCGGGTACTGAAGAAGGGGATGACGGCCCGTTCCAGGACCTCGGCGGCCATGCCCGCCCCTTCGTCGCAGATCCACACGGTGAGACCGTCTTCGTCGGCGGTCAGCTCGAGCCTGACCCCGGTCCCGTCGGGGGCGGCCTCGAGGGCGTTGCGGAGCACCTCCATGAGAGCGCTCGTTATCTGCACCCGGTCCGCTACGATCTTGGGCAGTCCGCGGGGGATCGAGGCGGTGAGCCGTACCGCCGGGGGGCGCTCCGGCTCCAGGCGGCGCACCGCTTCACAGGCGCAGTCGGCCACGCTGACGGTTTCGGTCAGCAGGGGGGCCTCGCCGGCGAAGGCGGCCAGCCGGGCCAGCAGGTGGAAGGTCCGGTCCAGACCCTCGTCCACATGATGCAGGAACCGGCGCGAGGGTTCGCCCTCCCCGGTCAGGCGGATGGCCCGGTGCAGGGAGGGGAGCACGCCCGAGAGCTGTTCGTGCATCCGGCGGGCGAGACCTCCGGCGACCCGCGGCAGGCCGTCCTCTGGGGACGGCCAGCTCCTGGCGGGGTGACCTGGAAGGGGAGGGGGAGGAGAAGCGGCGGGTGGAATCAGGGCGAGAAGCCGGGCCCAGCGGGACCAGCTGAAGAGGCGCTGCTCGAAGCCGGCGGGGGGGTGCGGCCAGTGCAGGGTGACCAGGGCCGGGGCGGGAGCGCCGGGGTCGGAGAGCGGCAGAAGCGCCGCGGCGCCGGTCGGCACGCGTTCGGTGAACAGGGGGATCTCTTCCCCCGGGGACGCCCCGGCGGTATCGGCCAGGAGGCGGATGACGCCCGCAGCGGCGACCTCGCCAACGATGCCTCCGGCACCGGGGATGAGCCCGCCGAGAGGGAGATCCGGCGGAGCGGCGGCTTCGAGCCGCATACCCTCCGGGGTGCGCCGCCAGAGGCAGGCCGCGGCCGCCCGGGCGTCGAGACGCAGGGCGGCGAGGATCTCCTGGGCGAGAGCGCCGGAGCGGAGTAGACTGATTGCGACGATCTCTCCGCCGGTGGCCGGTCCGGCTGTTTCGAGGTGTGGTTCCATGGTCATCTCACGATAGCGCCGCACTCCGACGTCCGCCGGGCGCAGAACGCGACCCGCGACCGGCGGTGAGTGGGTGGATGCGGGGTAGTGATGCAGAAATCCCATAAATTGTATAAGAAACAATTTGTTGACACAATATCTTGTAATATTATCGATGTTTCGTAGCATGACAGAGTAACCCGGGGAGGGAGGTCGGGGATGAGCGTTCCCACGCCCACGGAGGCCGCCGCTGAACGGCGACGGAAATACGCCGAGAGCAGATTCGTCCGGCCATCCCGGACCGGGGTGACGATCGAACGGTTCTTCACCACGCCCGGTATCCACCCCTGCGACGCGATCGCCTGGGAGAGGCGGGAGGCCGCGATCACCAACCACCGCGGCGAGATCATCTTCTCCCAGAGCGATGTCGAGGTGCCCGAAGGGTGGTCACAACTGGCCACCAATGTGGTCGTCTCGAAGTACTTCGCCGGGCCCGGTCCCGATACCCCGCGCGAGACCTCGGTGCGTCAGCTGATCGACCGGGTGGCGGGGACGATCGCCCGCTGGGGGCGTGAGGGCGGCTACTTCGCCACCTCCGAAGACGCCGCCGCTTTCGAAGCCGAACTCACCCACCTGACCGTCAACCAGTACCTGGCCTTCAACAGCCCGGTGTGGTTCAACGTCGGCGTGGAGGAGACCCCGCAGTGCTCGGCCTGCTTCATCAACTCCATCGAGGACACCATGGAATCGATCCTCGGCCTGGCGAAAACCGAGGGCATGCTCTTCAAGTACGGTTCCGGTACCGGGACCAACCTCTCCCCCCTGCGCTCTTCACGCGAGACGCTCTCGCGCGGCGGCACCCCCTCGGGGCCGGTCTCGTTCATGAAGGGATTCGACGCCTTCGCAGGGGTCATCAAATCGGGGGGAAAGACCCGGCGGGCGGCCAAGATGGTGATCCTGAACGTCGATCATCCCGACATCGAGGAATTCATCGACGCCAAGGCCCGCGAGGAACAGAAGGCATGGGCGCTCATCGACGCCGGCTACGACGGCTCGCTCGACGGCGAGGCCTACGCCAGCGTCTTCTTCCAGAACGCCAACCACTCGGTGCGGGTCACCGATGCTTTCATGCACGCCTGGGTCAACGACGAGGAGTACGCGCTTCGAGCG